>NZ_JABULD010000656.1:0-3945 GCF_014060985.1 Pseudomonas sp. MD195_PC81_125 | reverse complement strand
TTTTTGCGGGAATCAACATCAAAAAGATCGCAGCCTTCGGCAGCTCCTACATTGGGATGGTATACGGTCTGTAGGATCTGCCGAAGGCTGCGATCTTTTGACTTATAACGCTCTCCCCTTTCTAGGAATTTGCCTGCAAAGCGGTGAGCAATGGCTGACATTCTGCAGAAGGTAATTGCGGTTAAATTTGAGGATCACCTATCAAGTGGAGATCTACGAACCATGAAGCGGGATATTTTTTCAGAGTTGATGGATGGCCTTGATGCGATAGCCGAAGAACGCCAAGGCAAAATTACCTTGAAGAAGACGCGTGTAAAACGGATCGGCGACACGAAGGGCAAACTCATACTTCCCGCCGAAACTGATGCCTCTCTATCACACGGTTTGCTGGATACCTTCGAACGATAAAAAGCTACATCTGCTCTCATGTGATCTATCAGACTCACTCAACCCACTGTGGGAGCGAGCCTGATCCGGGCGGCGTTCCGACGAAGGCGTCGGCACATCCCCATCTTCAGTGCCTGACACTCCGCTTTCGCGAGCAGGCTCGCTCCCACAGGTTTATGTGGCGTTCACTCAATCCATATAACCACATGACGAAATTGTAATTCCCCCATCACCTTGGCGTTATCCGCAGCCTGCAACGATGTGACCCGGCGACCAATGCCGGCGGGCCCTGCCCCGCTGAACAATCAGACCACGCCGACGCACGTTCCCGTTCTGCCGAACCCAAGGAGTGTTTGATGGTTAACCCTACAAAAATATCGATGGCCGCTTTAGCGGTGGTGGTCGGCTCAGGGCCGTCCATGGTGTTTGCAGAAGACAAGCCCGAGGGTTTTGTCGAAGGCAGCAGCCTGACCGTGCTCAACCGCAACTTCTACTTCAATCGTGATCATCGCAATGGCCAGTCCAGCCCCACCGGCAACGGTTATTCCGAGGCCTGGGCGCATGCGGTGATCAGCAAGTTCGAATCCGGTTTTACCCAAGGCACCGTCGGAGTCGGGGTCGATGCGTTTGCCATGATCGGTCTGAAACTCGACACCGGTGACGGCCGCAACGGCGGGCGCAGTTCGTTCGATGTGCTGCCAGTCAACAGTGACGGCCAAGCGCGGGATGAATACACCAAGTTCGGTGGCGCCGCGAAAGTGCGGGCGTTCGACACGGTGATCAAGGTCGGGGATGTGTTTCCGGCCAACCCGGTGGTGGCGGCCGGTGACTCACGCTTGCTGCCGGAAAGCTTTCGCGGCGTGACGGCGACCAACACCAGCATCGACGGTCTGTCGATTCAGGGTGGTCGTCTGCATGCAATGAGCCAGCCGGTGTCCAGCGACATGCGCGAAAACTTCGCGACCTTCTACGCCGGGCCGGTCAATTCGCCGTGGATCGCTTACGGCGGTGGTGATTATGTGCTGAACAAGAACCTCAGTTTCAGCCTGTACTCCAGTCGCCTGAAAGATGCCTGGAACCAGTACTACGCCGGCACCGCCTGGACCTATCCGCTGGCGGACGACCTGTCGCTGTTCGGCGGCCTGAACTATTACAAGGCGGTCGACGAAGGCAAACAACTGCTCGGCCAGTTCGACAACAATATCTGGAGCGGCCGCGTCGGGGTCAAACTCGGCGCCCATTCCGTCGCCCTCTCCCACCAGCGCAACAACGGCAACGACGACTTCGACTACCTGCGGCAGTCCGACTCGATCTTCCTCGACAACTCGATCCAGTACAGCGACTTCAACTCGCCGAAGGAACGTTCGTGGATGGTGCGCTACGACCTCGACATGACCGCTTACGGCATACCCGGTTTGTCGTTCATGACCCGTTACGCGCGCGGCACCGACGCCGATTATTCCAACGCCAACGCCGTGTACATGCGCCGCGATGCCGACGGCAATCCGCTGACCGACCAGAAACGCTGGGAGCGTGATGTGGAAGTCAAATACGTGGTGCAGAGCGGTTCGATGAAAGACCTGTCGCTGCGTCTGCGCCAGGCCACCACTCGCGCCACGGCATTCGAGTCGGACCTGGATGAAGTGCGCGTGATCGTCGAATACCCGCTGGCGATTCTCTGAGTTTCCCGAGCAACACCATTCACCTTTAGAAGCTCCTTGCTCCTTTGGTCAGAGGTGAATTTTTTGGCGTCCTACGGGGCGCCTTTTTTTCGTCTTCAAACACAATCCTGTAGGAGCTGCCGAAGGCTGCGATCTTTGGACTTTGATTTTAAAGATCAAGAGATCGCAGCCTTCGGCAGCTCCTACAGAAGCTATTTTTTATGCAGTGGGTTCGACGTTATCCAGTGCCTTGTTCACCGCCAGTTCACCAAGCATGACCACCTGCGCAATCCCCAGAAGAGTCTTGCGATGCGTGCCCTCCAGCAGCGCGGCGAAGTCACCGAGCATCACCGTGGCCGAGGCCAGGGATTCGCAAGCGTTGGCCAGCAGGGATTCGGTGTCGGCGTTGGGGTTGACCAGGAACAGCGCGTTGGCGGTGTAAGGTGTGGCCATGATGGGCGGTGCGGGCTTGAGGTAGTAGTCGAGGGCGCGGTCGGCGGCTTCGTGGAGTTTGTGGGTGTCGATGGCGGCGTAGGGGGATGTTGGATCGGGGTCTGCAGGCGTTTCTGTTTCGGGCGGATTCGGTGTTGGCTTTTTCATAATGTTTTACTCAGCTTGACGGTGGAGCTGACCCTTTCGGTTCCACGCGAAAGGGTGGCAGCTGTACGCAGGTTGGAACCCGGGCAACTGAGCAAAACCCGACAGACTCGAAGTCTCCCGCGCACAGCCGCCATAACGGAGTGCACACATGAAAGTGCGCAAGCATACGTCATGAACGGTGCGATTTGCTTCAGTTAAGCCGAGGGGTTCCAATCCCGATCGCTGATTTGGCAGCGACCCACACAGGCTAGAGAGCGGACGTTCGAGGGACAACCTGAAAACATTGTGGGAAGGTTCTGCTTTTCCCACACAACCTTTAAACATTCCGAATCTAAATACAGATCGTGATACTGAAAATGTGCCCCGTGCAGGAGCTGCCGCAGGCTGCGATCTTTTGACTTTGAAGACCAAGATCAACAGATCGCAGCCTTCGGCAGCTCCTACAGGGATAGGGATTAATTAGCCACCACTGTTGCGGCACACGCCTGCCACGCTGTACTTGAGCGTATTGAGCTGTCCTTGCGAGTCCTCGTAGGTCATGGCCGTCGGTACCACCGAGCAAGCCGGCTGCGGCTTCACCACGCTGACGATTTTCACCACGTCGAGCTTCATCCCGTATTCGTATTCCTTGACCACCGGCGGCGCTTTGCCCTGCTCGGCGGCGTATTGCTCCATGGCTTTGGCGTTGGCGCTGAAGGCACGCTCGAAAGTGCGGTCACCGCCGCCTTCGGCCATGACCAGAGAAGACATCGCCATGACGCTGGCGAACGCGATCAACTTGCGTATTTTCATATCCATTTCCTTCCCATCCAGGCATAAAAAAGCCCAGCATCGATGCGCGATGACGGGCTTGATCAAGTGCTGTCGCTTACAGGCTCTTGCGGTTGTCGACGGCTTTTTCATTGACCACCACCGGGTTGCCGGCGGCTTTTTCCTTGGCCACGAACAGCTCCATGGAACGGTCGTTATTGGTCATCATCCGGTCGAACGTGCGGTCGCCGCCACCTTCAGCCATGACCAGGGAAGACATCGCCAACGCCACCACAAAAGCACCCATTTGTACGATTTTCATTTTTGATTCCTCGTTTAAGTAACTGACGGGATCAAGGTAACAAGGCGTACCTTTCGTGACGGTGGCGGGGGAATTACAGATTCGTAATGTGGCAAGTACGGCAGCCACACAGAAAATCTCAGGCCTGAGAAATACCTTGTGGCGAGGGGATTTATCCCCGATGGGCCGCGCAGCGGCCCCGCTCTTTATCCAAAAAAGCGGGCYTGCTGCGCAGCCCCATCGGGG
>NZ_JABULD010000672.1:0-3827 GCF_014060985.1 Pseudomonas sp. MD195_PC81_125 | reverse complement strand
GGTGCTGTTTGTCGGTTCGGCGGTGGGCAAGGTCAGTATCGAGCGCACCGTGAAAGCGCTGCTGCCGTTCTATGCCGTGCTGTTTCTGGTGTTGATGCTGGTCACTTACATCCCCGCCATTTCCCTGTGGCTACCGCACTTGGTGTTGTAACAGCCTGAAAGATCGCAGCCTCGTTTCACTCGACAGCTCCTACATGGGAATGCGATTCCTGCAGGAGCTGCCGAAGGCTGCGATCTTTTTGATCTGCCAACATTCAGGCACGCAACAACATATACCCCGCCACCAACAGACACACGCTGGCAAACCCCACCTGTAATGTCCGCGCCGGGACCCGCGCACAAAGCTTGCGCCCGATGATCATGCCGACGATGCTGGCGACGATAAACGCCGCGCCTTGTGCGTCAATCCGCACGCCTGCGTGAAACGATCCGATCACGCCAATCGCCGAAATCAGGCTGATCACCATCAGCGACGTCGCCACGATCCCGCGCATCTGCACATCGGTCAGTTGCTTGAACGCCGGCACGATCAGGAACCCTCCGCCGACGCCGAGCAAGCCCGAAACCACGCCGGTCACCGCGCCCAATACCGCAAGAGTCGCGGTGCATTTGGCGGTCCAGTCGAAGCGCCCGGTCTGTTCATTGAGCATGCAGTTCTTCTGCCCCCAGCTCGCGTGGCCGTGGTCGCTCGGTCCCTCTTGCGCACGCTCGCGGCGCAACATGCGCCAGGCGACCATGACCATCAGCAGGCTGAAGAGGATCATCAGAACCTGCTCCGGCAACTGATGCGCGAAATAGATCCCCAGCGGCGAAAACACCGCGCCAAGCGCCGCAATCAGCAGTGCCGCGCGATAGCGCACCAAGCCATGACGCAAACCGTCGATGGCACCGACGGCTGCCGCACTGCCCACCGCGAACAACGCCACGGGCGCGGCCTGAGTCATGCTCCAGCCGAGGCCGAGCACCAGCGCCGGCACCGCGAGAATCCCGCCGCCCGCCCCCGGTCAGCCCGAGAATCAGCCCCATCAACACGCCAAACAGACTTGCCAGCAACATAGGGAGTTCTCAGTCGACGTTGGACAAACCGGTCAGCCACTCGCGGCCCTTGAGCATGCCGTTCCAGTAGAACCACGGCAGCAGCGTCGCCTTGAGAAACCACGCCGAGCGGCGCGGCACGGTCGCATCAAGGGCGAAGGTCGGCAGCAACTTCCCGCCGTAACCGAACTCGGCGAGGATCACCTTGCCCTTCTCCACCGTCAGCGGGCAGGAACCATAGCCGTCGTACTTCAGTGGCAACGGCTGCCGCTTGCGCAGCGCCAGAAGGTTTTCGGCGACGACCACGACCTGCTTGCGCACGGCGGCAGCGGTTTTTGCGTTAGGGGTGCCGCAGATGTCACCGAGACCAAACACTTCGGGGTAACGCGGATGTTGCAGGCTGTGCGGATTGACTTCGCACCAGCCGGCGGCGTCGGCCAGCGGGCTCTGGGCGATGAAGTCCGGCGCGACTTGCGGCGGCACGACATGCAGCAGGTCAAAGGTTTTCGCCTGTGTGGTGACGTTGCCGTCAGCGTCCTTGATCTCGAACCAGGCGGTTTTCGCCGGGCCGTCGACCCTGACCAGATTGCTGTTGAAGGCCAGTTGCGCATTGTACTTCTCGATGTACTTCATCAGCGGCGGGACGAAGGTCGCGACACCGAAGAGTGCAGCACCGGCGAGGTTGAACTCGACGTTAACGTTATTCAGCACAGCGGTCTTGCGCCAGTAATCGCACGACAGGTACAACGCCTTCTGCGGCGCGCCAGCGCATTTGATCGGCATCGCCGGCTGAGTAAACAGCGCCTTGCCGCCGCGCAGTTTCTGCACCTGATCCCAAGTGTACTGCGCATGCTGATAGCTGTAGTTGGACGTCACGCCATGCTGGCCGAGGCTTTCCTGCAGGCCTTCGATTTTCTCCCAGGCCAGACGCAGGCCGGGGCAGACGATCAGGTTCTGGTAGCTGACGCGGCGTTGATCGTTGAGCGTGAGGTGACGTGTGTCGGGATCCACCGCTGTCACCGCCGCCTGAATCCAGGTGGCCTGACGCGGCATCACTTTGCTCATCGGCCGCACGGTGTCCTTGACGTCATAGGCGCCACCGCCGACCAGCGTCCACGCCGGTTGGTAGTAGTGGTGGGCGCTCGGCTCGATCACGGTGATGTTCAGAGTGGGATCACGCTTGAGCAGACTGGCGACAAAACCGATGCCGGCGGTGCCGCCGCCGATGACCACGATGTCTGCACTGATGGATGGGCCCCAGTGTTGATCGTTCATTGCTTGTTCCTTATTGCTGCACGCAAGGATTTTCCGGCCAATCTACAAATGCCCTGTGGGAGCGAGCCTGCTCGCGAAGGCGATGTGTCAGTAGGTCAAAGTATTGACTGATACACCGCTTTCGCGAGCAAGCTCGCTCCCACAGGGGATGTAGGTGTTGGCTGACATTTATGGGTGGCCCCAGCTCTTGAGCACCGCCCCGCAATACAACCCGGACAGGGTCTTCATCACCTGAATCACTTCAGGGCTGGCCAGGCCGTAAAAGATGTATTTGCCTTCACGGCGGGTCGCCACCAGGCCTTCATCGCGCAGGATGCCCAGTTGCTGGGACAGCGTCGGCTGGCGCACACCGGTCATTTTTTCCAGCTCGCCGACGTTGCGTTCGCCCTGAGTCAGCTGGCACAGGATCAACAGACGGTCCTCATTGGCCAACGCCTTGAGCAGCGCGCAGGCCTTGGAGGCGGAGGCCCGCAATTGGGCGACTTCACATTCGGTCAGACTGGATTGCATTTGCATGATGCCTTCAACGTCACTTAAGCTGCGAACATTATGTTTTTAGATAAAGTGTTGCAACCCATTTCCCTGATTCAGGTTGGTGTCCATGCCCGCGCAGATTGAAGCTTTCCTCGACCCCGCCTCTTCGACCTACAGCTATGTGGTCTATGAAGCCGATGGCGGGCAATGTGCAATCGTCGATCCGGTCCTCGATTACGACGGCGCCGCCGGTCGTACCTGCACCGTACAGGCCGACAAAGTCATCGCCTTCGTTCGTGACCACCGTCTGCAGGTGCAATGGCTGCTGGAAACCCACGCCCACGCCGACCACCTGTCCGCCGCGCCGTACCTGCGCCGCGAACTGGGCGGCAAGATCGCCATCGGTCAGTCGATCAGCAAAGTGCAGAATGTGTTCAAGGCGCTGTTCAATCTGGAGCCGGAATTCTGCGTCGACGGCTCGCAGTTCGATCACCTGTTCGCGCCGAACGAGTCGTTCAGGATCGGCAATCTCAAAGCCACCGCCCTGCACGTCCCCGGCCACACCCCGGCGGACATGGCCTACCTGATCGACGGCGAGCAGATCCTGGTCGGCGACACGTTGTTCATGCCCGATGTCGGTACCGCCCGCTGCGACTTCCCCGGCGGCGATGCGCATCAGCTGTTCAACTCGATCCACAAACTGCTGGCCTTCCCCGCCAGCGTCAAACTCTACGTCTGCCACGACTACCCGCCCGAAGGCCGCGCCGCGCAGTACCAGACCACGGTCGGTGAGCAGCGCAAGAGCAATATTCATGTGCATGACGGGATCGACGAGGCGGCGTTTGTCGAGATGCGCACCAAACGCGATGCCGGGTTGGGCATGCCGACGCTGTTGCTGCCGGCGATTCAGGTGAATGTGCGGGCGGGGAATTTTCCGGCGGCCGAGGACAATGGTGTGGTTTACCTGAAGGTGCCGATCAACAAGCTATAAAAGCAAAAGATCGCAGCCTTCGGCAGCTCCTACAGGGACATGGTTTGTGCGT
>NZ_JABULD010000400.1:0-4369 GCF_014060985.1 Pseudomonas sp. MD195_PC81_125 | reverse complement strand
TGCAGATAGTCGTTGTAGAGGGTGAACAAAGCGAAAGCCAGGACCACGACGCCCGAGGCGGCCAACAGGATTTTATGGCTGAACTTGAGATTCATTTCATGGGACTTCTTATGCAAAAGTGGGGATGCGTTCCGGGATGCAACATTCCATGTACAGCGCAGGCGGCGTTCTGACGGCCGCTCTACTTTGGTGCACGCATGTCTCACCAGTCTTTCGGCACGCGTCGGAGAAAACTTAGCGCTTTGCAGGAAATGGACGGCATTTCTGCCAGATTCCCGCCGAACGGCGTGCCAGAGCGTTCGTCTGTCATTTTTTGATGACTGTTTTGCAGCGCCGGTTGCAAATTCTGTAGCCCTTGATGACAATGCGACTAATTATCATTTGTGACGTTCGGGCTGTTGCGTTCATGTCCTCACCTGAGTTTGCAGTGCAGGCGCTTTACAGGAGTCATCACGGCTGGCTCAACGCCTGGCTGCGAGCGCGACTGGGCAATGCCGCGGATGCGGCGGATCTGGCCCAGGACACCTTCGTCCGTCTGCTGCAGCGCAGCGAACGCCTGGAACTCAAGGCGCCTCGGGCTTTTTTGCGCACCATCGCCCGTGGTCTGGTGATCGACCTGTGGCGTCGTGAAGAAATCGAACGCGCCTATCTCGAAACCATCGCCCACTTGCCCGAAGCCGAAGCCCCAAGCGCCGAAACCCGCGCGCTGGTAATCGAATTGCTTGGGGACATCGCGCGCATGCTCGAAGGCTTGCGGCCGAAAGTGCGTCAGGCGTTTCTGCTGGCGCAGTGCGAAGGCTTGACCCACAAGCAGATCGCCGCGCGAATGGGCTTGTCTCTGCGCTCAGTCGAACGTTACATCGCCGCTGCGCTGTATCACTGCTACGTGTTGCGGTACGCAAGTTGATGCCAGTGGATAACAACTCGGTCGGGCGTCGCGCCGAGCCGCCGCAACAGGTGGTCAAGCAAGCCATCCACTGGTTGCTGCGCCTGCGCAACAACCATGGCAATGCGCGCCTGAGTCATCAGTGCGATGCGTGGCGCGCCGAACATCATGAACATGAACTGGCCTGGCAGCGCGTGCAGTCGCTGCAGGCTGAACTGAGCCATAACCTGCGCGCAGCGCCCGGCGCCCAGGTCGCGTTCAATACGCTGGAAAACAGTGCGCAAGGACTGGGCCGGCGACAAGCCTTGAAGCTGCTGTCCGGCGCGGTGCTGATGGGCTCCGCGGCATGGCTGGCCAAGGACACCTCCGTGTGGCAGCAGTGGCGCGCTGATTACGCTACGGCGACCGGCGAGCGTCGCGGGTTCCAGCTGCCCGACGGCACGCGGATCGAGCTGAACACTGCCAGTGCGGTGGATCTGGACTACACCGCGCAGCAGCGGCTGATCAAACTCAATCGCGGCGAAATCATCGTCACATGCGGTGGTAACGATGAAGGCGCGGCCTTCAATCGGGCGCTACGCGTACAAAGTCGTCACGGCGTTTATGAGCCGACCCATGCCCGCTTCGTCCTGCGTCAGGACAGTAATTGCACGCGGCTGAGCGTCACCCACGGCCGTGTGGCCATCCATAGCGCTGGCACCTTGGTTGAGGCACTCGCCGGGCAGACCTACCTGATCGATCACCACCAGGTACGCCCGGCGCCGCCACCAGATATGGACGCGGGCGCGTGGGTCGACGGTCTGATCGTCACTCGCGATATGCGCCTGGGCGATTTTCTCAACGAGGTCGGACGTTATCGTCCAGGTTTCGTGACGTGCGCGCCGGCGGTGGCAGATTTGCGCCTGTCCGGCGTGTTCCGCCTGGAGGACACCGACAAGCTGTTGGCCATCCTGCCGCAGACGTTGCCGGTGCAGTTGCGCTATCGCACCCGGTGGTGGGTAATGATTGAGGCAGTGGCCTGAAATTATTTTGGCGGTTTTTTGCGGCAAATCCGGCTTGGTCAGTAAGCACCTCCATTCCGCTTTAGCGACTTGCCACGGAAACCGACAATGACTGTCCGAATCACCTGTAAGAAACCTCTGCCTTTCACTGCCGAATCAGGCCTGTTACGCCACGCTGTTCGCGCCGCCCTGCTCTCCACTGTTCTGGGCACCGGAGTGTTGCCTGCCCTGAGCCTCGCCGCTAATGCCAGTGAAGCGAGCAGCCATCGCTACAACATTGGCGCCGGCCCCTTGGACGAAGCACTGAACCGGTTTGCGCGCGAGGCGGGTATTACCTTGTCGATGACACCCCAGCAAACGCAGGGGCGGCAGTCGCCAGGCGTGCAGGGCGAATATTCAACCGATCAAGCGTTGAGCCATTTGCTGAGTGGCTCGGGTCTGGAAGCGGTCAGCCAGGATGGCAGCAGCTACATTCTGCACTCGGTCAGCGACAGCGATGCACTGGCGCTGCCGGCCACTGATATCAAAGGCTTCGCTCTCGGAAATGCACTGGGCAGCATGGAGGCTACAACGCCACCCACAGCCAGATCGCCACCAAGACCAGTACCGCGCTGCTGGAAACGTCACAAAGCGTATCGGTGGTGACTCGCGAGCAAATGGACGATCAAGGCTCGCAGACCGTCTCCCAGACGATGCGTTATACCCCCGGCGTGCTGACCAATCCTTACGGCGCGACGCATCGATACGACTATGTGGCGATGCGCGGTTTCAACGACGGTTCGGTGGACAACATCTATCTCGACGGCCTCAAGTCGATGGGTGACAGCGGCACCTACAGCACCATGCAGGTCGATCCGTATTTCCTTGAACGCGTGGATATTCT
Source organism: Pseudomonas sp. MD195_PC81_125 (assembly GCF_014060985.1). NCBI lineage: Bacteria > Pseudomonadati > Pseudomonadota > Gammaproteobacteria > Pseudomonadales > Pseudomonadaceae > Pseudomonas > Pseudomonas sp. MD195_PC81_125. Next base: position 1,599 of record NZ_JABULD010000400.1, on the reverse strand, counting down.
CAAAGGCCCATCGTCCGTGTTGTACGGTCGCAGTTCGCCCGGTGGCCTGGTGGCGCTGACCAGCAAAAAACCGTTGTACGAGGCCTATCATCAAGTTCAGGCCACGGTCGGCACCCAAGGCCAGCGCGGTGTCGGTTTTGACTTCAGCGGTCCGGTCGATGACGACAAGCGCATCGCCTATCGTCTGACCGGTTTGACGGATCAATCCGACACGCAATTCGACCACAACAAGGAAAAACGCTTCGCTCTCGCCCCGACCCTGAGCATCGATTTCACTGAAGACACTTCGCTGACACTGCAGGCGTATCTGCAACACGATCCGGATGGCGGCTACCACGGCGGCGTGCCGGCAGACGGGACGATTCATCAGCGCAACGGCAACCGCATCTCGCCGCACTTCTTCGAGGGCGAGCCGGGAGTTGATGGGTACTCGCGGAATCAGCAGTCGTTTGGCTATCAGTTCGAACACCGCTTCAACGATGTCTTCACGGCGCGGCAGAATTTCCGTTACCTCGACTCCAAAGTGAACATGGATCAGGTCTACGCCTATGGCTGGACGACGCCAACCAGCAACGAACTGAACCGCTATTACACCGGCGGCGATGAGCGTCTGCATGCGTTCATCGTCGACAACATGCTGCAGGCCGAATTCTTCACCGGTGCCACCAAGCACACCGTGTTGATGGGCGCAGATTATCAACGGCGCAAAACCGTGGTCGACTGGACCAGCGGCGGCCTGGCGCCGATCAATGCCTTCGACCCGGTCTACGGCAATTCGGCGATCGACATGTACGGCGAGACCCGTTATCTGCGCCGCCTGGAACAAACCGGCGTATACCTGCAAGACCTGATCGAGATGGACCAGTGGCGCTTCTCACTCGGCCTGCGTCAGGACTGGGTCGAGACGTCGGATGAGAACCGTATCGCCGAAGCAGGACGGCCATTGGGCACCGAAATCAACGACCGCCGCACCAAACTGACCGGCCGCGCTGGCGCGTTGTATCTGTTCGAAAACGGCTTGGCGCCGTACATCAGCTATTCCGAGTCGTTTAACCCGAACTCGTATGCTGACAGCGCCGGCAATCCACTGCCGCCAACCGACGGAACGCAATGGGAAGTCGGCCTGAAGTACCAGCCGCCGGGCACCGACAATCTGTTCACCGCCTCGCTGTTCCATATCGATCAGGAGAACCTGGCGACCAAGCTGCCGCAGGAAAATTTCTACCGTGCTGTCGGCGCCGTGCGTTCGCAAGGTCTGGAACTGGAAGCGCACATGCAGGTGACCGACAACCTGAAAGTGCTCGGTAGCTATACCTTCACCGATATCGAGTATTCGAAGTCGATGGTCAGTACCCTGAGTACGCCGACCGGCGTAATCGAAAACAAAGGCAACTCGCCGACTCAGGCACCGCGGCACATGGCATCGTTGTGGGCCGACTACAAGTTCGATAGCGCGGCACTCGATGGCCTGCGTTTAGGCGGTGGTGTGCGTTATGTCGGTTATAGCTGGGCGGATGCGGAAAACACACTGAAGGTGCCATCTTACACGTTGTTCGACGCATCGATCGGTTATGACCTGGGCAAGGTCGGCTTGAAGGG
>NZ_JABULD010000743.1:0-554 GCF_014060985.1 Pseudomonas sp. MD195_PC81_125 | reverse complement strand
GACGTTATTTTTATGCTTGGGCATTACGACTTCCGTGGTCAGATGCATTGGCCTGCTGGCATGCGTTCAAGCTTGATGCAGCTTTGCCGGATGCCCGCCATCTGTCAAACGTCAGTTGTGACACGGCGCCCGGTGTTGTGTGAATTTTCTGGTTTTCAGCGCAATTGCCGCGGTTTTAGCTATACCTGTAACTCCCCCTACGCAATACATTCAGGCCTTCTGACAGGAGTTACAGCATGAAGCTAGCAGTAATGATGGGCACCCTCTGCATTGCCACCCTTGGCGTGGTGGGTTGCTCCAGCAAAACCGTCGCTCCCGATGAGTATTCCGGCTTTCTCAAGGACTACAGCCAGCTCAAGGAGGCCAAGTCGCCGTCCGGTGCCGAGGTGATGCGCTGGATTGATCCGAAAGTGGATATCAGCAAGTTCACCAGCGTGTACATCGAGCCGACCCAGCTCTATCCAAAGCCGCAACCGACCGCGAAGATTTCCCAACAGACCCTCAACGGCATCACCTCCTATTACGATCAGGCGCTCAAGCGTGAAATCAGCAAG
>NZ_JABULD010000004.1:0-5932 GCF_014060985.1 Pseudomonas sp. MD195_PC81_125 | reverse complement strand
CCCCCCCGCATGTCCTCACGTATCGCCAGCAAGCCGTCCGGCCATACCCCACCGCCCGACGCCGCCACCCCGGCGCTGCTGATCCCTGCCCCTGCTGTTGTGCACCTCCGGCGCCGCCGCGCTGGTATATCAGGTGCTGTGGATCAAGCAGTTGTCGCTGGTGGTCGGCGTCGAGGTCTATGCCATCACCACCGGCATCAGCGCGTTTTTCGCCGGGCTGGCCATTGGCGGCTGGCTGTTCGGGCGCTGGGCTGATCGCTTGCAGCAACCGGTGCTGCTCTACGCCGGGCTGGAAGTGCTGGTGGCGATACTTGGTGTCGGCGCCACGGTTGCGATGAGCCTGGCGGCGAGCCCGTTTGCCTGGTTGCAAAGCCATGTCGGCCTGCTGGGCTGGCTGTTGCCATTCGCGCTGGTGGGGATTCCGGCGGTGTTGATGGGCGGCACGCTTCCGGTATTGGTGCGCTCGCTGGCGGCTGACCCGGGCAAGGCCGGCGGTCAGCTGTATGCGGCCAACACCCTCGGCGCAATTGTCGGCACCCTGCTCGCCGCGTTCGTGCTGATCGCCACCCTCGGTGTGCGTGGCAGTGCGCTGTTTGCCGCAATGCTCAATCTGCTGGCCGCAACCGCTGCGCTGTGGCTGCAACGTCAGCGTCCGACGCCAGTTGCAGCGCCCGTCAAACCTCATACCGGGAAAGCCGCAGACCGCACCGCACTGTGGCTGTACGCCATCGCCGGCGGCGTGGCGCTGGGGTATGAAGTGGTCTGGTCACAGTCGATCGTGCAGTTCATGAGCACCCGCACCTACGCGTTTGCCGTGGTGCTCGCCACGTACCTGACCGGGCTGTTCATCGGCAGCGCCGTGCTCGCTCGTCGCGTCGAGCGCATTCGCGATCCGTGGGGCGTGTTCGGTCTGCTGATAGCCGGTGCCGGGCTGATCGCTTTGCTGGAAATTGCCCTGCTGGGGCGCTGGCTGGTGTTGGCGCAAAGTCAGGCCGAGCAGTGGGTGCTGGCGTTTGGCGCCAGCGAACTGGCCGGCATGAGCGCACGTTTTGCAGTGGCGGCGCTGAGCATCGTGTTCGTGCCGACGCTGTTGCTCGGCGCAGCGTTTCCGCTGGCGCTGCGGCTGAGCGTGGGTCTCGAACGAATCGGTCGTGACGTGGGTGCCGTGGTCGCGTTCAACACGCTGGGCGGGATTGTCGGGGTGATGCTCTGCGGTTTTCTGCTGATTCCGCTGCTGGGGCTGGTGCGCACGCTAGGCCTGCTGGCAATCATCGCGGCCGGCACTGGCTACGTGGCTGTGCGCAAGGGTCACCACGTCAAAAAAGGCCGACGTCAGGCAGTGGTCGCGTTGGGCCTGGTATCGGTGGTATTGGCCGTACTGACGCCGGTCGACAAACTCGCCAGTCTGCTGCCCGGTGCGCGCAACGGCACGCTGGCGTTCTACGAGGAAGGCCGAGGCGGCACCGTGGCGGTGGTCGCTCAGGGCCGCGGTGAGAACAGCTTCCACCGCCTGTACATTCAAGGTGTGTCGAACACCGGCGATGCCATGCCGTCGCTGCGCTACATGCGCATCCAGGCCCTGCTGCCGTTGCTGATCCACAACGGCGAGCCACGCTCGACACTGGTGATCGGTTTCGGCACCGGGATCACCGCCGGCGCCCTGCTGCGCTATCCGGGCCTGGAACATCGGGTGGTTGCCGAGTTGTTACCGTCGGTGGTCAAGGCTGCGCCCCTGTTCAAGGGCAACTTCAATGCCGCCAGCGATCCGGGAATCGATGTGCGCCTTCGCGACGGTCGCCAGGAACTGCTGCGCAGCCCGCAGACCTACGACCTGATCACCCTCGAACCGCCACCGCCGTCGGCAGCCGGCGTGGTCAATCTGTACTCGCGAGACTTCTATCAGTTGGCGGCCAGTCGGCTGGAGCAACACGGCATCGTCGCGCAGTGGTTACCGTTGCCGACCCAGAACATCGACGACTCGCGCGCACTGGTACGCAGCTTCCTCGACGTGTTCCCGTATGCCTCGCTGTGGACCAGCGAGTTCCACGAGATGCTGCTGGTCGGTTCGCTGCAGCCGATGCAACTGGACGCGGCGAAAATCACCGAGCGCTTCCAGCAGGCCAGCGTGCGCAGCACTTTGCAGGATGTCGGGATTGGCTCGGCGGCCGCGTTACTCGCGACCTGGGTCACCGATCGCGCAGGCCTTGAACGTTTCGCAGCCAATGCCCCGGCGGTCACGGACGATCAGCCCCGGATCGAATACGCGCCATGGGTACGCAGCAAGGAAATCACTCGGGTGTTGCCGGCACTGCTGGACTTGTATCAGCCACCGCCGCTAGTGAATGCCGATGCCGGGTTCACTGAGCGACTGGAGACACACCGTCAGCGCCTGATGCAGTTCTACCGCGCCAGCCTGCATGCGTATGACGGGGATCGGGATGCGTGGGGACGGGATATGCGTGAGGTGATGCGTTGGGATGGCGGGAATCCGTATTTCCGCTGGTTTACCGGGCAATGATGTAGCGCCTGACCGAATGCCATCGCGGGCAAGCCCGCTCCCACTTGGACCGATGTGAATCAATAATCGCATTCACAGCACAGAACCCTGTGGGAGCGGGCTTGCCCGCGATGAGGCCATCAGCCCCGCTGCATTATTTAGCCTCTGCCTTGAGCTTCACATACATCTGATGCATGTCATTGGCCCAGCCATCAATCACCGGTTTGACGTCAGTGGCCTTCATGGCTTGCGTGTCGTTCTCCAACGGTTTGCCGGTGCCTTTGCGCACCACCTGCGCCACGACCTTGTTGCTCGCACCGTCAAGGAACACCGCTTCGGTGGCCAGCGTGGTTTCCTGATCGCGGATACCGCTGGCAGTGCTGACGGCTGCCGCCACCAGGGCCACCGGGATCACTTCATAAGCGTGCAGGCCTTCGGTCTTGCTGCTCACAGCAGTGATGGCCGCACGCACCACAATCACGCCTGGGCCAGGGCCATTGGCCAACGGCAGATCCTTGCTGATTTCACGCTTGAGCGCCTGATCGTAATAGGAGGTGATGCCGTTGAGGGTCTGTTGGGAAATCTTCGCGGTCGGTTGCGGCTTTGGATAGAGCTGGGTCGGCTCGATGTACACGCTGGTGAACTTGCTGATATCCACTTTCGGATCAATCCAGCGCATCACCTCGGCACCGGACGGCGACTTGGCCTCCTTGAGCTGGCTGTAGTCCTTGAGAAAGCCGGAATACTCATCGGGAGCGACGGTTTTGCTGGAGCAACCCACCACGCCAAGGGTGGCAATGCAGAGGGTGCCCATCATTACTGCTAGCTTCATGCTGTAACTCCTGTCAGAAGGCCTGAATGTATTGCGTAGGGGGAGTTACAGGTATAGCTAAAACCGCGGCAATTGCGCTGAAAACCAGAAAATTCACACAACACCGGGCGCCGTGTCACAACTGACGTTTGACAGATGGCGGGCATCCGGCAAAGCTGCATCAAGCTTGAACGCATGCCAGCAGGCCAATGCATCTGACCACGGAAGTCGTAATGCCCAAGCATAAAAATAACGTCGTACCGCCTGAACCTGATTCGTCCCGACCGTCCCTTTCGCGTTATCTGTTCCCTCTCACCATTGGCGTGCTGCTGGCCGCTGTGGCGGGCATTGGCTGGTTTCTGTTCAGCCCTTCGCCCGCGCCGTACAAGGCCCCGCCGATCAGCGCGGCGGCGCCTGTCGTCGCCAGACCGCAACCGGTGGCACAGAAGCCCGCCAGCATGGTCGATGAGCAACAATGTCAGGGCTGCCATACTGAGCAGGTCAAGGACTGGCAAGGCTCGCATCACCAATTGGCGATGCAGCCAGCGAATGCCGACACCGTGCTTGGCGACTTCAACAACGTCACCTTCAGGGCCGAAAACGAGACCACCCGGTTCTCCCGCAAAGACGACCAGTTCCAGGTCAATACGCCGGGTATCGATGGCAAGAACGCTGACTTCAAAGTCGCCTACACCTTCGGCATTGCACCGTTGCAGCAATACCTGATCGACGTCGGCGAAGGTCGTTTGCAGGCGCTCGGTGTGGCGTGGGATACCGAGAAACACCGCTGGTTTCACCTCTATCCCGGCCAAGGCGTGAATTTCAAGAATCCGCTGCACTGGAGCAAGCCCAGCCAGAACGCCAACTTCATGTGCGTCGAATGCCACACCACTGGCTTCAAGCGCAATTTCGATGCGGCCAGCAACACGTTCAACAGCCAGTGGAACAGTCTCGGGGTTGGCTGTCAGGCCTGCCACGGCCCGGCCTCGAATCACCTGGAGTGGACGCAGAAAAAAAGACGACCTGATCCACAAGGGTTTTGCCGTCGACCTCAAGGACAAGAATGCTACCGTCGAAATCGAAACCTGTGCCCGCTGCCATGCGCGCCGTGCGCCGCTGGGCGATGGCTTCACCGTCGGCAAGCACTTGATGGACGACTACCTGCCGAGCACTCTCACCCGCGAACTGTATGCGCTGGACGGCAAGATCAAGGATGAGGTGTTCGAGCACGGTTCGTTCCTGCAGAGCAAAAATGTTCGACAAAGGGGTGCGCTGCAGCAATTGCCACAACCCGCACAGCAGCGAACTCAAGGCGCCGGGCAACGCGGTGTGTCTGCAATGCCACAACACGGCGGGCAAGACCTCGGTCGAAGGTGTCGATGGCAAGGGCCTGCAAGCGAAGAACTACGACTCCATCGAACACACCCGCCACACCCCGGGCCAGCCCGGCTCGCAGTGCGTGGATTGCCACATGCCCGGCAAGTTCTACATGGGCAACGACTGGCGCCATGACCACAGCTTCAGCATCCCCAACCCGGAACGCGCGCAAAAACTCGGGACGCCCGATGCGTGTCTGAGCTGCCACCAAGGCAAGGCCGGGGACAAGGTCACCGCGCAATTCAAGGTGTGGAACGCCTCCGCGGCGACCCCACAGGCACCGCGCTATGACGAGAGCCTGTGGCTGATTCGCAACGGCCAGCCCGGCGCAGCAAACGCTCTGTATGAGCAATTGCAGCGCAGCGATCTGCCGGCGATTCAGCGGGCAACGTTGCTGACTGAACTGCCGCTGTATCCGAGTGATCAGGCTTTGAAACTGGCGACTCAGAATCTGAAAGATCCAGCGCCGCAGGTTCGCGAAAGCGCGGTGCGCGCCATCAGTGCCTTCCTGCCGCCCGCCGAGCGCGCCTCGTTGCTGACACCGCTGCTCGGCGATCCGGTGAAAGCCGTGCGCATCGTCGCGGCGCGGGACCTGCTCAGCGTGGCGCGCAACAACGGCCTCGGCGCCGCACAGCCCCATTGGGACGCGGTGATTGCCGAGTATGAGGCGGTGCAGAACAGTCTCGCGGAACGGGCCGAGGCCAACCTGAACCTGGCAATGCTGTATCAGGCCAGTGGCCGTGCTGCCGAGGTCGAAGGGTTGCTGCGCACCGCACTCAAACGCGATCCGGATTTCTACCCGGCGCTGGTGACGCTGGTGCAATGGCTGGAGGCCAATGGTCGGGTTCAGGAAGCGCAGACCCTGCTGGACGACGGCCTCAAGGCGCACCCGGACGCTGCATTGCTGCAGCACACCCGTGGCCTGTCATTGATCCGCGCCGGCAAGACTGCCGAAGCCATGACCGCGCTGCACAAAGCCGCACAACTGGAGCCGCAGAACCCGCAGTACGGTTACGTGCTGGCGGTGGCGTTGCACGACAGTGGCAAGGTGACCGAGGCGTGTGACGAGCTGGAGCGTCTGCTCAAAGTCCAGCCGGCGAACCGCAATGCCCGGCTGTCGCTGATCCAGTACTACCTGGAGAACGGCCAGGAGCCGAAGGCCCAGGTGCTGTTGCAGGGGTGGAAGAAGATGAACATGGGCGATCCGGCGCTGAAATAAAGCGCCCTGTAGGAGCTGCCGCAGGCTG
>NZ_JABULD010000457.1:0-4303 GCF_014060985.1 Pseudomonas sp. MD195_PC81_125 | reverse complement strand
CGCATTCCAAATGTGGGAGCGAGCCTGCTCGCGAAGAGGCCGGCTCAAACGCTAAAGAATGACCTTGGCCGCCCGCAATTGAGCAATCCGCTCAGCATCAAACCCCAACTCCCCCAGCACCTGCTCCGTGTGCTGTCCCAACTTCGCACCAACATGCCGCGGTGCCGGCAGCGCTTCAGAAAACTTCAACGGACAGCCGATCTGCGCCTGTTTCGTACCGTCGCCACGCGGCACCTGGGTCACCAGCTCCCGTGCCTGCAATTGCGGATGCTGCACCGCCTCGCTCAGGTTCAAGACCGGTTCGACACAGGCATCGACTCCGGCGAACAATTCGCACAGCTCGGCAAAGTCGTGCCTCTCGAACTCGACTTTCAGCGCATCCTTCAATAACCGTTGGTGTTCGGGTTTCGGCGACAAGCCCTGCGCCGCCAGCTCCGGCCGGCCCAACGCCGCGCACAGTTGCTGCATGAACCCCGGTTCCAGACTGCCCACCGACAGCCAGCGCCCGTCGCGCGAGCGGTAATAGTCATAGAAGCTGCCGCCATTGAGCATCTGGTCTTCCCAGTGCGGTTCCTCGCCACAGGCCAGATACCCGGCACCGGCCATGGCGTTCAGGCTGAAGGCGCAATCGGTCATGCTCACGTCCAGATGCGTGCCCTGCCCCGCTCTGCTGCCGGGCGATGACCGCCGCCAGCAGGCCGATCACCCCATGCAGCGAACCGCCCGCGATATCCGCCACCTGCATGCCCAACGGCAACGGCCCGCTGTCGGTGCGTCCGGTGTAGCTGGAGAGCCCGGCCAGCGCCAGATAATTGATGTCATGCCCGGCGCGATCCTTGTACGGGCCGGTCTGGCCATAGCCGGTGATCGACACGTAAATCAGCTTCGGGTTGATCGCCTTCAGCGCCTCGTAACCCAGGCCCAAACGTTCCATCACCCCGGGACGGAACTGCTCCAGGACAATGTCGTAATCGGTCAGCAGCTGCTTGACCACTTCCAGTGCCTCGGGCTGCTTGAGATCCAGCGCCAGACTGCGCTTGTTGCGATTGAGGTAAGCGTGGCTGGCGGCCCCCCCTTGATCGTGCGGCGGCAGCACCCGCAACAGGTCCATGCGCGTGGGCGACTCGATGCGCAGCACTTCGGCGCCCATGTCGGCCAGCAACAGCGAGGCGAATGGCCCCGGTAGCAGGGTCGAGAAATCCAGGATCTTCAGTGAGGCCAGCGGTGCGGACATGGGCGAACTCCTTGGGCGATTCACTCAGACTAGGCAGCGATGCCGCGCACGGCAATCACCGGATGCATCAGCGGCAGTGACCGTAATGCTCAAATCGCAGGCAATAAAAAACCCCTGTAGCGAGGGGATTTATCCCCGATGGACTGCGCAGCAGTCCCCTTCTATCTAAGAAGGGGCCGCCTCGCGACCCATCGGGGATAAATCCCCTCACCACAAGGGTTATCAGGCTCCAGCATTACACTGGAGCCAATTCAGATTACTTGACGTTGCTCGGGGTAGCACCTTCAGCCACACCCAGGTCGTCTTCCGGACGGGTATCAGCAATACCGCGACCACCCGAAGCCAGCTCGGATTGCAGCACGTCGGTGTCCAGCTCTTTCACCCACTTGGCAACCACGATAGTCGCCACGGCGTTGCCGACCAGGTTGGTCAGGGCGCGGGCTTCGGACATGAAGCGGTCGATACCGAGGATCAGCGCCAGACCGGCCACCGGCAGGTGACCGACCGCCGACAGGGTGGCGGCCAGCACGATGAAGCCCGAACCGGTCACACCGGCGGCGCCTTTGGACGACAGCAGCAATACCACCAGCAAGGTGATCTGGTGCGTGATGTCCATGTGCGTGTCGGTGGCCTGAGCAATGAACACGGCGGCCATGGTCAGGTAGATCGCGGTACCGTCGAGGTTGAACGAGTAACCGGTCGGGATCACCAGACCCACGACGGATTTCTTCGCGCCCAGACGTTCCATCTTGATCAGCATGCGTGGCAGTACCGATTCCGACGAGGAAGTGCCCAGTACGATCAGCAGCTCTTCACGGATGTAACGGATCATCTTCAGCACGCTGAAGCCGTGCATACGGGCGATGGCGCCCAGCACGATCAGGATGAACGCCAGGCAGGTGATGTAGAAGCAGGCCATCAGTTGACCCAGTTGCACCAGCGAGCCGACACCGTAGGCACCGATGGTGAACGCCATCGCACCGAAGGCACCGATTGGCGCGAGCTTCATGATCATGTTGATGATGTTGAACATCACGTGGGCGAAGCGATCGATGAAGTCGAGGATCGGACGGCCGTAGTCACCCAGGCGGTGCAGGGCAAAACCGAAGATCACCGAGAACATCAGCACTTGCAGGATGTCACCGGTGGCGAACGCGCCGACGATGGTGGTCGGGATCACGTTGAGCAGGAAGCCGACAACGCTCTGGTCTGCGCCTTGCTGCACATAAGTGGCGACTTTCGAGGCGTCCAGGGTGCTGACGTCAATGTGCATGCCGTTGCCCGGCTGCACGATGTTGACCACGATCAGACCGACCAGCAGGGCGATGGTCGAAACGATTTCGAAGTACAGGAGTGCGTAACCGCCGGTCTTGCCGACCGATTTCATGCTTTGCATGCCAGCAATGCCGCTGACCACGGTGCAGAAGATGATCGGGGCGATGATCATTTTGATCAGCTTGATGAACCCGTCGCCCAGCGGCTTAACCGCCACACCGAACTGCGGGTAGTAGTGACCAAGGGCAATACCGATGATGATCGCGACGATCACCTGGAAATACAGGGATTTGTACAGTGGCTGACGAGTCGTCATTGCAAGTGTCCTCAAGCGTCCCGCGGGCAACATCCATCTGTTGAGCGCAGAACCTGAATTGCGAACCCTCCTGCACTGGAGGGATTTGTTGTGTCGAGCAGCGCTTTTCCAGCGGAAAGACGCACACTTCTGTCGCTCTTATCGCAAACGCCGTGCCACTTTGGTGCGAATCGCTGCAAGCCTTTTGATATCAGGGTATGCAGGGTATTTTTTGTCACTGCCCGGTGACGCAGGCGTGGCGGATTTCCGCCAAGTCAGCGAATCCCGTCCTACAATTTGGCGGAAATCCGCCTTGTTGCCCTGCGCTTGCCCCGGCTACCATCCGGCGCCTGAGGAAGGATCAGCCGCTTATGCGCGAACGCACCATCGCCAGTCATTTCGCCCGCGCCGCCCTCGGTGGCGCACGCCGTTCGGGATTCGACTCTGCGCCGCTGCTGCAGCAACTGGGCATCAGCCCCGAGTTGCTCGACGAGCCACGGGCGCGCATCGCCCCGGAGCAATTCACCCAACTGATCCAGAGCCTGTGGCTCGCGCTGGATGACGAATACCTGGGCTTTGGCAACGCGCCAAGCAAACCCGGCAGCTTCGCGATGATGTGCCACGCGCTGATCCACTGCCGCAATCTGGAGAAGGCACTGCAACGCGGTTTATTGTTTTATAGCCTATTCCCCGCGGCCCCGCGCCTGAGCCTGAGCCGCGAAGACGAATGGGTGCGCCTGAGCCTCGATGATGCGCAGTTATGGGACCCGGATCACTTTCTCAGCGAGAGCCTGCTGGTGATCTGGCATCGCCTCGGCAGCTGGCTGATCGGCCAGCGGATTCGTCTGGAGCAGGCCACCTTCAGTTACCCGAAACCGGCGCACGGTGCCGAGTACGACCTGCTGTTCCCCTGTCCGTTGGTGTTTTGCGCCGAGCAGAGCAGCCTGCTGTTTCACAGCCGCTACCTGCAAATGCCGCTGTTGCAGGACGAACGCACCTTGAAGCATTTCCTTGAACGCTCCCCCGCCGACCTGTTGTCGCGCCCGGACGACGGCGACAGCCTCAGCAGCCGCCTGCGCCGTTTGCTCAGCCGCGACAGCGCGCACTGGCCGGACCTGGAAGCGGTAGCTGCGCAGTTGCACATCAGCCCGCAAACCCTGCGTCGGCATTTGCGTGAGGAAGGCACCAGTTTTCAGGAATTGAAGGATCAGTTGCGCCGCGACATCGCGATTTATCACCTGGGCCGGGCGGATCTGTCGTTGCAGCAGATTGCCGAGCAGTTGGGGTTTTCCGAACCGTCGGCGTTTCACCGGGCGTTCAAGAAATGGACGGGGCTGACACCGGGGGGCTTATCGGGCGCAGGAGCAGTGATCTGCTCGCCGTCTGTGGCGCCTTGACTGGCCTTATCGCTGGCAAGCCAGCTCCCACAGGTTTTGATGTCGTTCAAGGAATTTGTATACGACTCGGACACTGTGGGAGCTGGCTTGTCAGCGATGGCG
>NZ_JABULD010000742.1:0-697 GCF_014060985.1 Pseudomonas sp. MD195_PC81_125 | reverse complement strand
ACTTGAGAGTCTTTTTTCCGCTCTGGGCGTTATCGGCCGGTTTGGGCTGAACATGATCCCATGGAGCTGTGACTGAGGCCTGCAATCCTTTCCATGACCGCGCAACCAGCGGCTGACCGTCTATGACCATTGTTCGGTCAATCTGAAACCTGCTAAGTTGTACGATGACTGACGAACGTTATTAACGCGATCAGTTAAACCCATAACAACAAGGAAACAGTCCCATGACCAAAACCCGACTCCTGATCGGATTTCTCTGTGCACTCAACAGTTATGCCATGGCTGCCCCTGCTCCGGCAGAACAAGACGTAGCCCAGGCAGTCGATCATCTTACCCAGGCGATGCTGCACAAAAATATCCCTGAGTTGACCGCCCTGACGGCAGACAACCTGACCTACGGCCACTCCAGCGGCAAGATCCAGGACAAGAAAGCGTTCATCGCCGACATCGAAACCGGCAAAAGTGCATTCAAGACACTCGAAATGCAGAACCAGACCATCACCCTTTCCGGTGACACGGCACTGGTGCGTCATCACTTTTCGGCGCTGGCCATCAAAGGCACCGAGATCGTGCCGACCGAAATCGAGAACTTCCAGATCTGGCAGAAGCAGGCTGGGAGGTGGTTGCTGGTGGGGCGTCAGGCGTACAAGTTCTGATTGATTCGAACAGCTCTGCCATTAGAAGAAGGCAGAGCTAT
>NZ_JABULD010000634.1:0-7964 GCF_014060985.1 Pseudomonas sp. MD195_PC81_125 | reverse complement strand
TTTTGGCGCAGCCAAACACAGCGAGAGGAGGTGCAGCGAAGCAAACCGTAGGCGCTGCCCCCCGGATGAATCCCGCAGCGAAGGAACCCGAGCCTAAGCGAGGGCCGAACGTCAGGGTAAAGCCCTTTGGTTACTTTGGGGCTTTTGCCAAAGTGACCGCCGTCAGGGCGGAACCCTAGGTGGCCGTTACCGCAGCAACGGATATTCACCCAAATCTCAATCAGAACGACGAACACTGCTGCGATACATAAAAACCAAAGCCAACCCCAGACAAACCATCGCCAACACCCGAGAAGACGAAAGCTCGATCGCCGGATTCCCCAGCCAGCCAAAATTATCGATCAACATCCCCATCCCCAGTTGCCCGACGATCACCGCAACAGTCGCCACCGCCGTGCCCACGACAGGCACAGCACCGACCATGACCATCATGTAAACCACACCAAACAGCGCCCCGCAGACCTGCCACTTTGGTACATCAAGCAAACTCACCGCATGCGCAGGTTCAAAAAACACAATCAACAACCCGGTGACCACAGCCCCGACGAAAAACGTCAGCAAACTGCTGCGCAACACCCCCACGGTCTCGCCCAAGCGTCCATTGATCGCCGCCTGCACACTCAACACCGCGCCAGCCAACACCACCACTGCCAACAAAATAACCAGACTCATCTCTTCAACCTCGCGCAATCAGAATCAATGCCACCACAATCAACACCAACGCCAGCCAGCGCTCGGCGTTGACCTTCTTGCGCGTCGCGCCGAACCAGCCGAAATGGTCGATCAGTACACTCTTGCCGACCTGCCCCGAGAGAATCGCGATCATCGTCATCGCAATCCCGATATGCGGCGTCGCCAGGGTCAGCACCACCACGTACATCGGCCCCAGAAATCCTCCGATCAACTGCCAGCGCGGCAGCTCGGTCAGCGCCGGGCCCTTTTGCGGCCCTGCGAACAACAGCAGCAAAAAACAGAATCGCCGAACCCACACCGAAGATGCTCAAGGTCGCCCACAGATGCCCGACTTGCTCACCCAATGGCCCAAGCAATCCGGCCTCCACCGACAGGCCCATGCCGGCCAGAATCACCAGCGGCAGCAACAACAGGCGCAACCACGACCGGGTAGCCGGTGCCGCCCCACTTACTTCATCCAGCGTTTGCATATTCAAATTCCCCTGCAAGTAAACGATGGCGCGGATTATCGGCTGGCGCCGCTGTGCGATAAATGGGAGCATCCAGACAACACTTTTGCGCAACTCGCACAACAGGACAGATTCATGCACGGGCTGAACGAACTGGGGTTCAAGACGTTGAGGCTGTTTGTGGCGGTGCTCGACCACGGCAGTTTCTCTGAGGTCGCCCGTCGCGAGGGCGTGGCGCCCTCTTCAATCTCGCGGCAGATCCAGTTGATGGAGCAGGCGCTGAACCAGCAACTGCTCTACCGCCACACCCGTGCCGTGACGCCGACCGAGGCCGGGCGCATGCTCGGTCACCATGCGCGGCTGGTGCTGGTGCAACTGGAAGAAGCCGAACAGGCGCTGCAGGAGCAGCAAAGCGAACCCACCGGGCTGGTGCGCATCAATGCGCCGGTGGTGTTCGGCAAGCGTCACTTGACGCCGTGGCTGGGGAAATTGTGCGCGCGCTATCCGAAGCTGCAACTGGACATCCAGCAGACCGACCATTATGTCGACCCGCTGCAGGAAGGTGCCGACCTGCTGTTTCGCATCGGCCCGCTGCACGATTCAAGCATGCAGGCGCGGATTCTGGCGCCGCACAGTTTTCAGGTCGCCGCCAGTCCGGCCTATCTGCAGCGCCACGGCCCCCCGCAACACCCGGAAGATCTGGCACAGCACTAGTGCCTGGCCTACAAAGGCGCAACCGGTCAGCAGCGCTGGTTCTTTCGTCAAGGTCAGGGCGACTGGACGCCGTACTCGGTCAAAGGCCCGATCACCGGCAACCACGCCGACACTCTCACCCAGGCCGCCGAACAAGGCCTGGGCCTGGTGATGTTTCCGTCATGGCTGATTGGTGAGGCGGTGCGTGAAGGCACGCTGGTGCCGGTGTTGCGCGAATATCAGGTGTCCAACAGTCTGGAGCCACAGCAGATTGCGGTGCTGTGGCCGGGTAGCCGGCGACTGTCGGTGAAGGTGCGTACGGTGATCGACTTCTTCATCGAATGTTTCGGCGAAATCCCCTACTGGGACAGACCCTGAGCCTTACACCGCCCCTGTAGGAGCTGCCGAAGGCTGCGATCTTTTGACTTTGATCTTTTAAAACCAAAATCAAAAGATCGTCCGAACGCGGCCCGAGCCTCCGGCAGCCCCTACACAAACATCTCAGGCAACAAAACAACGCATGCCCCACACGACATCCGCAATCAGCCTGAAACCCTGTGGGAGCGAGCCTGCTCGCGAAGGCGCCAGAACCGACACCCAATCAATCAGCAGGCACGCCCAGCACAAACATCACCCCTGCAACTGCAAATTATCCAACGCCCGATTCACCGCCAACTCCCCGAGCATAATCAACTGCGCAATCCCCAACAGCGCCCGACGCTGCGACGCCGGCACCAAACTGGCAATGTTCTGCGCGATGTTTTTGGCCGAAGCAAGCGTCTCACTGGCATCCACCAGCAGCTCTTCGGTTTTGTTGTCCGCCGTCACGGCATACATCCCACGGGTTTACGCGGCGGTGGCGTGGACCCGGGCGCACAGAGGTAATGATCGAGCGCGCGGTCGGCGGCTTCGTGGAGTTTTTTTGAATCGATGGATTCGTAGGGGGAAACCGAAGCGGTTTCGGGTGGGTTGGGTGTTGGTTTGATCATGGTGAAGCTCCTTGATGACTGGAGCCGCCACTGTTCGCGGTCAAACAAACAGGGTGGCAGCTGTACGCGGGTTGACCGACCGGACATCAAGGAATCCGGCACACCCGAAGGTGTCCCACGCACAGCCGCCGCGACATGATTTCAGACAATGCCTGAACACTCGCAGAACGCTCGCGCGCCTTGATATTGGGCGGACGGTCAAATCCGATCACTGATTCGTCAGCGACCGAACCACAATAGAACCCACCCCCAAGGCGCACAAGCCGGCGGATTCTGGCGTAGCTGTAGGCAATGGCGCAAGGATATGTAGCCTGAGAGAGTGTCTGGAGATGTCTTTTTAAACGTTGGTGTTTACCAAGACATCACTGCTTTTCATCTCCGATTAAAATGCCCTGTCGCTTAAGCCCTAGCGTTCCCCCTCCCTCGGTTAGGCAAGCGAACTGTTCAACAATTCGCAGACATGCATCGTCCCTCTGATCCGCAACAGCCTTGATTACGCGGCGTGGGACAAGCGCCGTGAGCTGGCCAAGACCATTAAGCCGATTTATCAAGTCCTCAATGCCGGTGTCGCCGGAAAGGCTTTGGACGCCTTCGAAACGGGGCCGTAGGGCAAGCAATATCCGACGACAACGGCGGCTTGGAGGCGCGCCTGGGAGCCGGTTATCCCATTTTTTGTGTTTCCGCCCACGATACGCAAAGTGATCTACAACACCAACGCCATCGAACGCATCAATGCGCAGTACGCAAGATCATCAAGACAAGGGCCACTTCCAACCGATGAGGCGGCGACAAAACTGATTTGGCTGGCACTGCAAAACATCACCGCCAACTGGGGCAGCGCCGCCCATGACTGGAAAAGCGCCATGAATCAGTTTGCTGTTTTATACGGAGACCGATTCATCAGACCGAACTGGCGAAATGAAGGCCTGCCTGACGGAAGGCCACTACCGGCCTCAATCTGACATTCTCTACCGGATTGATTGTCAAAAAAATCCGCACCACCTTCCTTTTTTCTTCAGTGCTATTTTTCGTGCCCGCGAAAATAAAAACTGGTTCCTTCGCCCTTTGCTAGGCTTCTCGCAAGTCAATTTTTGGCTGGAGCCTTAATCATGTCTGTATTGTTTTTTCTCCCATGGGTTGCAAGTCGTGGTGAGTTGCAGTGCGGTGAGCTGAGCATAATCCCGTACGAGCGCGAACAGGCTCCTAGAGAGATGAATGGCGTATCTCAAGAAGTCATTGATGCGATTCTTGGAAACTATGGAGATGTTGCTTACCCCCCACAGCCCCACGCCTTCACGAACATAAGACAAGCTACTTTACTAAGATGGAGCAGTGATGCCGACGGCCCCGATCTTTCCGAAAATCAAATCTTCGATCGTCTAGAGCAGGCTAGGTATATTGCTTTCTCCGCTCTAGCACAGAGGCGTTTTTTGTAGCCACGATGGTTACTGCAATGCTGCTGGCTATGACGTGATAGCTCAGCGTTTCGTTGTAGAAAGGCCAGGCTCTATATCAATAACCACACGACGGCGCGACGGTTTTACTCAAGCCTATATTAGTCGAACATCTTCCCCCAGATTCATACGTCCAGAGCACGTGGACAGTAGATTACTCCTCGGTATTGATGAGACATTACTGCGTGCACTTTTGGGGTTACCGACGAGTGAGTTTAAAGATCAAATTGATGATGCGATAGCTACATTTTTATTAGCCAACTCTGACTCTCCCGCTATGCCCGCACATACCGAGCTTGTATTAATGAGGTCCGCTTTCGAGGCTCTGCTCGACGCTTCGCATCGAGCATCAGATCTTTCGTACAAAATTTTGGCGACCATTTTGTCAACGAGTTACCGCATCCACCGCAGTGGGAAACTGGTGTATTTACACAGACAGTCTGGCGAGAAAGGTGGCCTCAAAATAGCCGCCCGCTTGATGCTTGGGTACAAGACTTTTGCAACGCAAGAAACTCTGCGGCGCACGGAAGCAGAGTGAACGGACAACCTTCGATTTGGGGGAGCCAAGACCACTTACTGTTTAGCTCTTGGTTATTCCCCCTAATGGTGAAAAAAATATTGGCTGACGCTGGGCTTTATCAGTTGAGGCAAGAAGACTTAACAGCCCGTAGGGGATGCGAGGCATTTTTTGCGCATGACTTACTGAGTCGTATTCATGAAAATAGTGACGAACGCTGGTGGAATCGAGTTGAGAGCAAAATCCTGCACTCAATATTTTCTGAAACATTACTCACACTTATGAAGCCAGAGAACAAATAGTAATGTGACTATAGTGGCTGCGACGCTCTTAAAGTCACGAGTAGCAGCCGACCTGGGATGGAAACTATCACTCAAAGTGGACGGACATATTTTCTGGAAACAGATCCACCCCTTTTACTCCAACAAATATCAAACAAAAAGCTAAACGTATGGAGCCTGGCAAAATAACTGAAATAGATATCAATGTAGAGGAGTTGGCAAACACTGAAATTTTGATAGCCGCTGCAGAAACAGAAGACGAAATGGGATGCGCGCTTCGATTTCATCTAATGCTAGAGCGACTCCTAACTTTCTACTTAAGAGAAAAGTGCAAAGGTAAAATTGCTATTTACGCAAAACCGCCGAGAGATCTTGAGCAGAAACTAGGTTTGGCCACCGCATTCGGTTCACCCCTCCAAAATTGCCGCAGTGTTCCATCACGTAAACGGCATGCGCAACAAGTTAGCTCATGGTTCAAAGAGTGCAATTGACAAAGGAGATATTCAGCAACTTTCGAGACTCGTGAACCTTTTGTCAGCTATTGGCCCTGAGTTTCACCCAATAGAAAAAGATACATCACCATTTACTCTAAGAATCCCGATGGAAAAATCAAATATGGAACAGGCGAGCCTCGCATCGATTTTTTAATTGCTAGCTTCGCATTTTGGGCTGTATCGACAAAAGCGCTCGTCATGGAAGCCGCGTTAAGCAAAGTAGCACACACAACACAATCAAATAAAGCCACCACAGAACGTTAAACCATACCAAATTAAAAAGTTACCAGACTATTTTCAAGGAAAATTTGACGAGTTTATTTTTCACTAAAAAAGGGCACTGACTTACTTTCAAGAAATAATTTAGCCCCCGTTTCTCACCATGCCATTGGAATTGAAATACTGGCGCAGCGGACACGGCTCAAGATCTCAAAAAACTTAGAGAGACTTGAGCACGCATTGCGAGACGAGATACATCAAAAATTTCGCAGCCCGATTTAACCAAAAACCGCTTAACTCATCGGGATAGCTTTGAAATTATATTTCTATTACGCGACTCTAAATACAACAACTCCCTGCTAACATTCTGCAATTGGCTTACTTGCTTTCCCTCTAAGTGCTTATTCAGCATTATATTATACCTTCGCTCCTGTTTCTCCTCCCCAACCAGTCTCCACTTCACGGAACTTAATCGAAAAAGACGAAGTAAATTTTCGGTATTTTTTCGCTCACAAAAAACCGACCACAGCACATCATGGCAAACTTTTGTAAACTCACGCAGATCTTCAGCGTGCAAATAATTATAGGAATCTATCAAGGCCCGCATATGTTTTTCCGTGACCGCATCACCGCTTTCAACATGCATCTTACCGAGCTCTAACGTTGCGCGCATATAATTATATTTATCATTTTCAATATCAGCACTCTTCACAACTTGCTGCAATATTTTCTTCTTCTCGTCTAAATCTTGCGTCTTACTTGCTATTGAGAGCTTTATATTATTAGCACCGACAAAAGATTTTTTTCTGCGAGCTTGAGCCTCTAATGAAATTAAAGAGGCAAGCGCTTTTGCTCGATTCGTTTCAAACGCCAATAAAAATTGCTTGTGCACTTAAAGCTGCCGCGCTTTTTTTTATCTATTTTTTATGCAAGCCAGAGCGGCATCGTAAGCCTCGTTATTTTCCTTTAAAGATCTGTGACACTTCGCCAAACAGAGATATATATTCTGAGTGATTTTACTTTTCCTAGAGTTAATAAGTAAGCATATGTCCCGCGCACGCTGATGCTGGGCTGTCATGCGCAATGATTGAGCAAGTTCGTAGTCAATATAATACGTATCGGGCTGCTCGCTCGCACTGACGAGCTGCGCCTTGATATCTTCACACAAAGATATTACAGCGTGATAATGATAACCGCTGCGCAGTTTCTTTATATAAGCATAGGACAGCGCGAGCGCACTATTTACTTTGCTTATCGCGCCATTAGCAACTGCACTCTGAACCTCCCTCAAGACCAGCATACTCGCATTGCCGATTTGCCAGGCCCCACAATTTCGATCACTAAATTTTATACCTTTGGGCTGTTTGATTCCGTTCGTAGCCCAATTAGCTCCAAAATAAATTTCCGTTGCTTTCCGACACGAAAATGACAACTCTACGTCTGACAGAATAGAGTATAAGTGCTCGCGAACCGACCGTCTAACCAGAAGTGCTTTTGGAGAGGACTCGTCTAGTTCGCCGATGTTCGGGAGTTCTACAAGATCTACTAGAGCAGCATCTATCAGAAAACTCGCATCTTTGGGATAGAACAGCTCTGTTTGCCCAAATCTTTTTACCGTGTCTAATATTTCTCCTCTTGGAAAAGTTGCCAGTGCTTTTAAAAGCCTAAATGCGCGGGCGACTGCTGGATCAGCGGATGTTTGAAGCTCTCTGATTGTTTTCGCCAGCCCTGATGGTGTGTCATCAATTACTGCGTCCTTGCCTACAACATCAGTATTGAGCATGGATATCTGAGATGCACCGACAATCTGGATATCTCTGAGAACCATGTCAATTCTGGAAGGAATCCCATCGGTATGACGATGTAGCCTTGATATAAACTGAGAGGAAATGGAGTTTGAATACCCCTGATTATGAGCCAACACATAAGACTTTGTATCTATCTCATCTAACGGCTTTAGTTCCACCACAACAAAAGCCGAGCTAATCGGCTTAAGTCTTGAAGTAGCTATTACATGGAGATCTGGGCAGTAGTCCAAAGCAGCGCTGATAAACTTTTCAACATCCGACTGTAATTGCCGGCCTATTTTATCTTTACCTTCGTAAATC
This sequence comes from Pseudomonas sp. MD195_PC81_125, assembly GCF_014060985.1. Taxonomy (NCBI): domain Bacteria; kingdom Pseudomonadati; phylum Pseudomonadota; class Gammaproteobacteria; order Pseudomonadales; family Pseudomonadaceae; genus Pseudomonas; species Pseudomonas sp. MD195_PC81_125. The sequence goes on along the minus strand of NZ_JABULD010000634.1, from coordinate 67 downwards.
GGAGCGTCGTCCAACAACAATACCGAAGTTGACTGCTCTGCTAACGCGTCAAGTAAGTCTCCAAAAW
>NZ_JABULD010000483.1:0-26636 GCF_014060985.1 Pseudomonas sp. MD195_PC81_125 | reverse complement strand
TCCGGAAAAATGCACATGACTATGCCGCATCGGCGTATGCACATGCGGATGGCTATGCGGCTCCGTCCCATCCCACTCAAACCCATGCGCATGTTGATGATGCTCATCGTGTATATGCCGATGATCATGCTCAAGCCGTTCGTGCTGATGTTCATGAACATGGTTTTCCATCAGATGAATCCATACCCCCACGGCCATTAACGCTGCTGCGAGCAGGAACATCAGCGATATCGATTCGCCCAGCAGCAGAATCGAGATGCCTGCGCCGAGGAACGGTGCGGTGGAAAAGTAGGCGCCGGTGCGTGCGCTGCCGAGGCCGCGCAGGGCGAGGACGAACATGACCAGGCTGACGCCGTAGCCGAGAAAGCCGACCAGCATGATCGGCACCAGCGAGGTGGCGGCGGGCAGTTGGCTGCCGATGAACAGGGCCAGTGTGCAGTTGACCAGACCGGCCACGAGGCCTTTGCTGCCGGCGATGAACAGTGCGTCCGAGGCCGAGACTTTACGGGTCATGTTGTTGTCGATGGCCCAGCAAAAGCAGGCGAAAGCCACGGCCAGCGGCCCGGTCCAGTCTTGCGCCGAGACGGCCTCTTGTGGCCAGGACAGCACGATGCCACCGGCGACGATGGCGAGCATGCCGATCACGATTCGTCGGTCGGCGTTTTCCTTGAACACCACCCACGCCAGTAGCGCCGTGAGCACGGATTCCAGGTTGAGCATCAGTGACGCGCTCGCGCCGGACGTTCGGGTCAAACCGAACATCAGCGCCACTGGCGCCAACACGCCGCCGAAGCCGATGGCGCCGAGCAACCATAGCCATTCACCAGTGCCGAGCCCGGAAGGTTTCCAGCCACGATCGCGGGCAAAACGCAGGACGGTCAAGCCCAGACCACTGCCGAGATAGAGCAACCCGGCCAGCAGAATCGGCGACATCTGTACCCCCAACAGTTTGGCGAGGGGCGTACTGGCGCCAAACAGCGCTGCCGCAATCAATGCGTAGAGAACGCTCATATTCATGCCGGGATCACTCGCTGGGGCCGATGGAATAGCAGCAAGCATCATGGCAAAACTCAGGTGAGAATTATGTGAACAGCTGATTCGTGTCAGGGAACACGGCCTCGGGTACGTGCTCAAATCCAGCAACATTTAATCCGCGCAATCTCTGGGCGGTCGCTCGATGCAGCTTCTATGCTGCGAACATCGAGATGCAATGGAGTTGAAGATGAAGAGCTGGATCGTCGTAGCGCTGGCCGCGCTGATTTCCTTGTCCGTCCATGCGGCCGACGCTCCCACTGTGCGCGTCGAACCGATAGCGTTCACAACCGCTGCCGACAGCGTCCAGCGCAAACAGTCGATCACGGGTGACCAGACGGCGGAGTACCGGTTCAACGCCAGGGCCGGCCAGATGCTGACCGTCGACTTCAAGCCCTCCAACACCTCCGCTTACTTCAACATCGCTGCCAAGGGGGCCGATTACGCGCTGTTCAACGGCTCGATCATGGGCAATCACTTCCTCGGCACATTGCCCAGCGATGGCGAGTACACGGTTCAGGTCTACCTCATGCGCAACGCCGCACGACGTAATGAAATGGCCAACTACGAGCTGGCGCTGAGGCTGGTCAATGGCGATGCCATCAGCCGTCAGCCACCATTCGATCAGACGCTGGAATTGCAGGGCATTGCCTTTCACGTCAGCACTGAACACGTCGATGGCAAACCCACTTTGCACATCGCTCCCAAGGGGTTGGAGATCGACAATACGGTCATCATTCAGGCCCTCAGCGGTGAGGTGGTACGCGCCGAAGTCGCCGATCTCAATAACGACGGTTCCCCTGAACTCTATGTGTTCACCCGCTCGCCCGGACGCGGCATGCCGGGCGAACTGATCGCCTATTCGGCCAACAACAAGAAATCCCTGAGCGAAATCTACTTGCCTCCGGTCAGCGACAACCCGAAAACCGCCGAAGGTTATCAGGGCGAGGACTCGTTTGCCGTGGTGGAAAACAGGCTGGTGCAACGCTTCCCGGTGTATGACAGCACCGACGCGGGTGCGGGTCGTACGGGGAAGATGCGTCAGGTTCAGTACACGTTGGTGGCGGGTGAAGCCGGGTGGATTTTACGCGAGGACAAGGTCACGGAATTCTGAAATGACCGGGTTAGTTACGGCCGGCGGATAAACCCCTGAACCACTTCTACACTCACACCGCCCCCACTGCCACGACCAGCCCCCATGACCACCCTCCAAGACCGCATGAAGCAAGGCAAGGACGCCCGCAAGCAATGCTCGCGCAGCGCCCACGCCACCACCGGAAAAATGAGCCGCGATCCGATTCCGCTGATCAAAGCGTCGAGTCAGGGCCGCGTCGCTTCGCTGGTGGAGTTGCGTTACGGACGCATGCTGGTGTCGCCCTTCACCTTCTTCCGTGGCAACGCGCTGCTGCAGGCCCATGATCTGTCGAGCACCCAGAACATGGGGCTGGTCGGGCCGATCTGTGGGGATGCACACTTGATGAACTTCGGCGGGTTCGCCACGCCGGAGCGCAATCTGTTGTTTAGCGTCAATGATTTCGACGAGGCGCATCCCGGGCCCTGGGAATGGGATGTGAAGCGGCTGGCGGCGAGTTTTGTGGTGGCGGCGCGGGATTTGCGCCATGGCGAGTCGGTTGAGGAAGAGGTGTGTCGGCAGATGGTCGGTGCCTATCAGGCGACAATGCTGGAGTGTGCCGAACAGAGTGCGCTGGAAACCTGGTACGAATCGATCAAGTACGAAGACTTGCTCGATCAGGCACGCAAGAGTGCGCTGGAGCATGTGCAGCGTGCCGTCGATAAAGCCGAACGGCGCACCCATGCCGAGTTGCTGCCGAAAATCAGTGAGCGCGACGCCAACGGGCGACTGGTCATTCGTGACGACCTGCCGGAAATTTTCCACCTGCACAAGAACACCACGCTGCTCGACGCCGACGATGATTGGTTGCGGCTGGCAGACTGGCGACCGTTGTTCGATACGTTCATGCGTGACTATCGCACCACGCTGCAGGCTGACCGGCGGGAATTGCTTTCGCGGTTTCACGTGCAGGATCTGGCGTTCAAAGTGGTGGGTGTCGGCAGTGTGGGCACCCGATGTCTGGTGGCGCTGCTGACCGACGATCAGGAATTTCCGTTGTTTCTGCAGTTCAAGGAGGCGCGGCGCTCGGTGCTCGCCGACTATGTGAAGGCCAAGTCCCGCACGCGTCATGAAGGCCAACGGGTGGTCGAGGGGCAGCGCCTGATGCAGTCGGCCAGCGATCTGTTTCTCGGCTGGACCACCGGCCCCCACGGTCGGCATTTTTATGTGCGGCAATTGCGCGACATGAAGATCTCCGCCGAACTGGAAAACTTCGACGCCGAAACCTTCGCCGCCTATGCCCGGGTCTGCGGTCGCGCGCTGGCGCGCGCCCACGCCAAAGCCTCGGGCAATGCGGCGGTCATCAGCGGCTATATCGGCAAGGGCGATGCCTTGGCCGACGCCCTGTTCAAATACGCCCGCAGTTACACCGCGCAGAACGAACGCGACTTCGAACGTTTTCAGCAGGCCTGCCGCAAGGGTCGGCTGCGGGCACGTTCGGAAGCGGATTTTGCAGCGGATCACTTGCCTTGACACGCTGCAGAGCGCTCGCTATCGAGATGAATTTTTCTTCACTGCCCCCGTTCGATCAACACGGTACAGTCCGCTCGCTCATTCAAGAAACTACGGTTCGCCCGCGCTCTCCCGCGGGCTTTTTTTTGCCTGGCGTTTGCTGCGGAAACGATCCGCGCGGTTTGTTTTTTCCCGCCCCATGATCAATCCTGTCCCTCGACCCTGCCATCCGGAGCGCCCGATGCCGCTGCTGACCTTGCCCTGCCAACGCCTGACGCTCGCGATCCTCGCCCCGGAACAGGCCGAGCTGGAAAGTGACTTCTACGCACGCAACCAGCGCCACCTCGCCCCTTGGTCGCCGATTCGCACCACCGAGTACTTTTCCAGCGAGCAGATTCGCCGACGCCTTGAAGTTCAGGCCAGTGCCTACGAGGCCGGGCTGGCGATGCATTTCGCCCTGCTGACGCCGGACGGCCAGCAAATGATCGGCGCATGCAACTTCAGCGGGATCATTCGCGGTGCGTTTCAGGCCTGTTATCTGGGTTATCACATTGACTACGCGCATCAGGGTCAGGGCCTGATGCAGGAAGGCCTGGAGGCGGGCATCGGCTACATGTTCGACACGCAGAACCTGCACCGGATCATGGCCAACTACATACCCGGCAACGAGCGCAGTGCGCGCTTGCTGGAGCGTTTGGGTTTCGAGCGCGAGGGCTACGCCAAGGCCTACCTGAACATCGCCGGGCGCTGGCAGGACCATGTGCTGACGGCGCTGGTCAATCCGGTGTTCGAGGCGCCGGAAAAGCGTTGGTCACGACAACTGGCGTGAGTTTCACAATTTGTTAAGCATTGGCGAAGTATGCTCAAGGCTCCTGCCCTTTCCGGTTGCCTGAAATCCATGCCGCGTGCCGCCACTTCGCTGTTTCTACTCGCCGCCCTGCTGTTTTTTTTCGCTTTGGGTAACCACCAGCTGCAAGGCTCCACCGAGGCCCGGGTCGCCGGGATCGCCATGGAGATGCACCTGGACGATGACTGGGTGACGCCGCGCCTGTTCGGCGAACCGTTTCTGGAAAAACCACCGCTGAGCCTGTGGCTGGACGCCGGCGCCATGCGCGTGTTTGGCGTTTCGCCGTGGGCGGTGCGGCTGGCGTCGGCGGTGGCCGGGTTGCTCAGTGTCATGCTGCTGTACGGCATGCTGCGCCGCTTCGGACGGCCGAAAGCGCTGGCCTGGACGGCGGGGATTCTGCTGGCGACCATGGCCAGCTACTGGAGCAACGTGCGTGGGGTCGGCGAGGATGCGCTGCTGGCGCTCGGCGTGACCACGGCGTTGCTGGCGTTCTTTCAGGCGCAACGCGCACCGAACGCGGCTAACTCGCTGCTGTTTATCGTCGGGATCGCCATCGCCACGCTGAGCAAGGGCGTGCTGGGACTGGCGATGCCCGGCGTGGTGATTTTCGCCTACCTGCTGGCGGATAACCTGATCGACAGACGCCTGAAGATCGGCGCGTGGCTGCGACCCGGCCTGCTCACGGCGGTGGGCCTGATTCCGCTGCTGATCTGGCTCGTCGTGCTTTACCAGCGCGGTGGCTCACACGCCGTCGCTGAAGTGCTGCTGACCAATAGCGTCGGTCGCTTCAGCGGCTCGTTCGTCGAGGCCGGGCATTACGAGCCGTTCTATTACTATCTGGCCAAACTGCCGGAAGCGTTCCTGCCGTGGAACATTCTGGTGTATCTGGGCCTGTGGCATTTCCGCAAGGAGCTGAAGGCCAACCGTTACTTGCTGTTTTTCAGCCTGTGGATCGTGGCGCAGTTCATCATGCTGACCCTGGCCTCAAGCAAGCGCACGGTGTACCTGATGTCGATGACCCCGGCCGCAGCGGTGATTGCCGCCGAGTATGCGCGCGTGCTCTTCGAGCGCTTGCAGGCGCGTGAAAACGCAGACCGCTTTATCGGAAAAGTCGCCCGTCATCGTCAGGCAATTGCTGCCGGTTTGCTCACGGTGGTGATCGCCAGCTACCTCGGCGCGGCCCAGTGGGCCTTGCCCAACGCTGATAAAGAACTGTCGTTCCTGCCGCTGACTGACCATATTCAGAGCCTGCAAGCCAACGGTCAGCAGGTCGCGCTGTTCCAGGCCAATGAGCGGGTCGGCGGCGCCAGCGTGTTCTACACCCAACGTGTGCTCAAGGGCCTGGACACCGACGCGCAACTGCATGACTTCCTCAGTGCCTCGCCCTCGAACGTCGCGGTGATCTCGGCGGACAGCGAACCCGTCGCACCACTCAAAGTGCTGAAGACCATGATGGTCGGGCGCCAGGCGTACTACTTCGTCGGCTACTGACGCCCTTTGCGCCAGCCAATAAAAAACCCGCCGTCACTGGCGGGTTTTGTTTGGGCCGACGCTTTGCCCTCCTCAGTTCATCGAGTGCTCACTGAATGCCAGTCGGAGGCTTCGATGAAGCCAAGCACGCGCGGGGCCGCTTTGTTCGCAGCGGAAACAAACAGCGAGGAGCCATAGCCCGGGTCCGAAACCGGCGAATTCAGATCCTTTTCCAGCTCCGCCATGCACTCACTGTGGGTCACCAGAATCAGATTGCGTCCTGGGAGCTTGTGCGCCAGCGCTTCCTGCAGGATGTGGCCCTTGCAACTGATCAGCCAGTCTTCGCCGGTGGCCGCGCGATTGAACATGTAACCGGCGGTCTGCACAGTGCGCAGCATCGGGCTGTTGTAGATATCGGCATTATTCAGGCCCAAATGCTCGAACTGTGCGCCGACACCGACCGCGACACTGCGCGAGCGGTCGGTGATGCCGTCGTCACCACTCAGGCACGGCGCCGGCGAGTGATCGCAGCGCTCGACGTGACGCACCAGCACAATCATCTCGCCCTTGGCCCACCCGGCCGCCAGCGCGCGGGCGCCGGACACATTGCCGTGGGCCAGGTCAGGCACCGCCGCCGGGGCGAGCAGCCACAGGGTCAGCGGAATCACCAATAACAAGGCGCCGAGCACGACCCAGGTATTGCGATAGCGGGCCAATCCGCTCAGGGAAATCGAGCGTTTGACGCCGAACAGACTCAGTCTCAATTCCACATCGGGCCGCCTCGTCGGCATCCATCACAGTCAATACGATGCGGCGAGGGTAGAGAAGCGGGCGTAAGAGGCGGGTGAAACGCATGTGAAAAAAGTCTTGAAACGCCCTTGTTACAAATTCCGTCGGACAAAATCCTTTCAGCTCTTGTGTTTGCGGCCGATACAGACCTGCTAACCCCCTTGCTGGCTCAAAAAAACAACAATCTTCCAGCCTGACCGACGATCAAGTAGCTCTACGTTCCTGGAGGAATTGTGATGAATAGCTGGTTCGGCAACATCAGCGTGAACATGAAATTGGGTCTGGGCTTCGGCCTGGTCCTGGCCCTGACCTGCGTACTGGCCCTGACTGGCTGGACCAGCCTCGGCGGTCTGATCGACCGCAGCAACTGGATGAGCGACATCACCCAGCTCAATGCCGGCCTGACCAAGCTGCGCGTGGTGCGCCTGCAATACATGCTGACCAACGGCGACGAAACCGCCGCGCAGAATGTGCAAACCACCCTCGAAAGCTTTGCCGCGCAACAACAGGCGCTGATCAACAAGTTCAAGAGCCCGGAAAACGTCAAACTGCTGAAAGAGCAGGCCGCGACCATCGCCGAATACCAGACTTCGCTGAACAAGATGCGCAACGCCTACCGCACCGGCAACAGCGCCCGCGACGTGATGGGCAGCAACGCCGACACCGCTTACAACCTGATCGAAGCGATCAGCAAGCGCGTGCAGCAAATGGACATGAGCGAGCAGCGCTTCGAGCAGTTCCAGGCCATCACCCAGGCCAAGGAAGCGTTCATCCTCGCGCGCTATGAAGTGCGCGGCTACACCGCCACCACCAACGCCGAAACCGAGCAGAAAGCCGTCGGTCAACTGGACGCGGCGATTGCCAGCCTCAAGCAACTGAACGTGCATTTCGCCGCGACCCAGCAAGACGCTCTGCGTCAGCTGGAAACCGCCCTGACCAACTACCGCAGCGCGTTGCAGGCCTACAAGAACGCCAACAGCGAAGCGGTGCAGGCGCGTAAGGAGATGACCGATCAAGGTGCGGCCATCGTCACCACCAGCGAGCAGCTGTACCAGATCCAGCTCGACCGTCGCGACATCGAAAGCGCCCAGGCCCGTACGCTCCAGCTGATCAGCACCCTGCTGGCGCTGCTGGTCGGCGTGATTGCTGCGGTGATCATCACCCGTCAGATCACCCGTCCGCTGCAAGACACCCTGGCCGTGGTCGAGCGCATTGCCAGCGGCGACCTGACCCAGAACGTCACCGTCACCCGCCGCGACGAACTCGGCGTGCTGCAACAAGGCATCGCGCGTATGGGCGTGACCCTGCGCGACCTGATCAGCGGGATCCGCGACGGCGTCACCCAGATCGCCAGCGCCGCCGAAGAACTTTCGGCCGTGACCGAGCAGACCAGCGCCGGCGTGAACAGCCAGAAGGTCGAGACCGATCAGGTGGCCACCGCCATGCACGAAATGACCGCCACCGTGCAGGAAGTCGCGCGCAACGCCGAAGAAGCCTCGCAAGCCGCTGCCGCCGCTGACGGCGAAGCCCGTGAAGGCGACAAGGTGGTGAATGAAGCCATCGCCCAGATCGAGCGTCTGGCCAGCGAAGTGGTGCGTTCCACCGAAGCCATGAGCGTGCTGCAACAGGAAAGCGACAAGATCGGCAGCGTCATGGACGTGATCAAGGCCGTGGCCGAGCAGACCAACCTGCTCGCGCTCAACGCAGCCATTGAAGCCGCGCGAGCCGGTGAAGCCGGCCGTGGGTTTGCCGTGGTCGCCGACGAAGTCCGTGGCCTCGCACAACGCACGCAGAAATCCACCGAAGAAATCGAAGGTCTGGTCGCCGGTCTGCAGAACGGCACCCAGCAAGTGGCTGCCGTGATGAACAACAGCCGCGCCCTGACCGACAGCAGCGTGGCCCTGACCCGCAAGGCTGGCGACTCCCTGGAAAACATCACCCGCACGGTGTCGAACATCCAGTCGATGAACCAGCAGATCGCCGCCGCGGCCGAGCAGCAAAGCGCCGTGGCCGAAGAAATCAGCCGCAGCATCATCAACGTGCGCGACGTGTCGGAACAGACCGCCGCGGCCAGCGATGAAACCGCAGCGTCCAGCGTTGAACTGGCACGCCTGGGTGGCCAGCTGCAGCAGATGGTCAGCCACTTCCGCGTCTGATCTTCAGTCAGCGCCAAAGGGTAAATCGAATCGCGGGCAAGCCCGCTCCCACAGGAAACGAGTCGAACACAGCATGTGTGAACGACCGAAAAACCTGTGGGAGCGGGCTTGCCCGCGATGGCGCCAGTCCAGTCAGCCCATACTCACTGCCCCAACGCTCACACCTCCCACGGATTCATCACTTCTACTCCCGAGAACTGAAAGTCCTTCACGTTACGGGTGGCGATTGCCGCACCATGAGCCCGGCAGATTGCGGCTATCTGCGCATCTGCCATCGACACCGCCCACCCCTTTGCTTCGCAATCTGCGACGAGTGACGCGTACTCGACAGCGGCATGCGCATCGAACGGCAAAATGCGTCCAGCGAAGTCTTCCTCGAACATAGCCATCGCATGAGCTTGAAGATTCTGTTTGCGTTTGCCTGAGGGAAGTCGGGCGATGCCGTGGAGTATCTCAGCCACCGTTATCGCACTGATGGCCAGATCCATGGCGGGCTGCGCATCAACCCAGGCCAGCACTCTGGCTTCAGGTTCGATACGCATGAACTCTGGAAGCACGTTGGTATCGAGCACTATCATTCAGAAAAATCCACCCCGGTGGCTTTCTCTGAGCGCTCCGGCAATTCAAGATCAACTCCGCCGTTTGCACTGAATCTGCTGCGTATCCGGCTTCCAAGTCCGCCGGCGCGATCAACTGTTGCCAAGGCTCGACCGAGAATCAGGCGGGCCTCTTCTTCCATGGAGTGTCCGTTGTGTGCAGCGGTGATACGCAACTGTTCCTTGAGCTTCTCGTCAAGGTTTCGAATGGTGATGCTGGCCATGACGCCTCCTGCAATCAATGAAATCATTGATTGCAGGCTAGCACATCCGTTCTGGCTCACACCGGGCAATCTTCCGAACGGCCATTCTCATTGCAGCAGATGGTCAGCCATATCCGCGTCTGACCTTCAGTCAGCGCCAAAGCGTAAATCCAATCGCGGGCAAGCCCGCTCCCACAGGAAACGAGTCGAACACAAAATATGTGAACGACCGAAAAACCTGTGGGAGCGGGCTTGCCCGCGATGGCGTCCGACCAGTCAACCCAATGTCAAAGACAACCCGCCTTGTGTAGGAGCTGCCGCAGGCTGCGATCTGTTGATCTTGGTTTTTTACAATCAAAGTCAAAAGATCGCAGCCTGCGGCAGCTCCTACAGGAATTGCGTTCGATCTGCAGTCCGGTACCCCTTAGCGCGTGCCGCGTTGGCGCAACGCCGACGGCATGAAATACGCGTCTTCCGGCACTGGTTGCGAGAAGTCGACGGTGGAGGCTTCTTCGTTGTCGAGGTTCTGCACGTAGTAACGGCGGGCCTGCAGGTCATGGAACACGTCCAGTGCGCTCCAGGTGGTCGGCAGGTCGTAGAAGTTTTTCAGGTAGGCCATCGACACCCGCCACAATTCCCCGCGCCCATCGTATTGATCGACCAGCGCCGCGCCCCAGCTGTCCTCGTCGAGGAACAGCACGCGTTTGGAATAGACATGTCGCGCGCCCGGTTTCAGGTTGCCTTCGACCACCCACACACGGTGCAGCTCATAGCGGGTGAATTGCGGATTGAGGTGGCCCGGGGTCAGCAGTTGCGCGTACTTCACGTCGGGGCTGCCGACCTTGTAGTTGTTGTAGGGGATGTAGATCTCCTGCTTGCCCTTGAGCTTCCAGTCGTAGCGGTCCGGCGCGCCGTTGAACAGGTCAGTGTCGTCGGCGGTGCGCAGGCCATCGGACGAGGCGATCGGCGTGTCATACGCCAGGTTCGGCGCACGGCGCACGCGGCGTTGGCCGGCGTCGTAGACCCAGGCCTGGCGCGGGTCCTTGAGCTGATCGAGCATCTCGTGGACCAGCGCCGCGCCCCCGGCCAGCCGCGCCGGGCTTTTCACAAAAGCGAGGTAGTAAAACAGGATATTTTTCAGGTCGGCGTACTGCCCGCCCGGACGATAAAAATTGAACAGCGCTTCTTGCTGTGAGGTGACCAGGGCAAAGCTGCCGTTGCGCTGCACCGGGGCTTCGGACGCACGACGCACCACGTAGATCCCGCGATAACGGGTGATGTGGTTCCACAGCACTTCGACGCCATCCTTAGGCACCGGGAACGGCACACCGCCGTAGGCATCGGCGAATCCGCTGCCGCCCTCCAGCAGCTTGGCTGAGGTCGCATTCTTCAAGGTGTTGTCATACAGCCATTGCGGCGCCGAACCGGAGCGGCGCGATGGATAGACCGGCATCTGGAACGTGTCGGGATAACTGTTGAACAACGCAATCTGACCGGGACTGAGGTGGGCCTTGTACTGGTCCAGATTGGCCTTGGTGATGGTGAACAGTGGCTTGTCCGCCGCATACGGATCCGGATGATGTTGGCCCGGTTTATAGCCGGCTGGCGCCTGGGTGATGCCGCCGGTCCAGGCTGGAATGGTGCCGGCAGCGTTGCCGGCACGCTCGGCGCCCATGGGCGTGAGGGTGGTTTTCAGTTGTTCGGCTTGTTGTGGGGTGATGGCGGCCAATGTGCTGCTCGCGGCGAGACCCAGCACGAGCGCTAGCGTTGTCTTCGTCAATCTTAAAATATGAAACATGTTCTTCTCCAGAATGCATACCCTGTGGGAGCTGGCTTGCCAGCGATAGCGGTGGATCAGCCACCATTGATGTCGAATGTGCTGCCGTCATCGCGGGCAAGCCCGCTCCCACAGGGGGATGAGTTGTCCCGGGATCTGCGTCTGAAACTCATAAGAAATACTTGAGGTTGAACCCGACGTTGTCGCGGTCGCGAATCCCGTTGTTCTGTCCGCCGCCCCAGAAGTTGGTGTATTGCACCTCGGCTTCGAGCTTGTTCTGGTAGTTGGCCTTGATCCCCACTGTGTAAGCCTTGCGCCCGTCGATGGTGTTGCCGGCCTGATAGCTGTTGCCCTTGAAGTCATCCTTGTAGACGACGTACGGCGAGACGTTGACCCCGGCGTACACATCGTTCCAGGTGCCGTTGAACATCACCGTGTAGCTGTAGGAGTTGCGATTGACCTGATCATCTCGATCACCGCCGGACACATAAGAGGTGTTGCCGGTACCGGCGTAATAGCGCGTGCTGCCGTCGTAGGCGGTGTATTGCAGGCTGCTGCCGCGCAAGTGTTCGGAGGCCAGTTCGAAGATGCCGAACATCGAGTCGAACGACAGCGTCGGGCCGAAGTTGTAGATGCTGCCCAGCGAGGTGTTGAACGCTTCCACGCGCTCGGCGTTGTTGATCTCGCTGTCGAGGGTGACCATCTGCCCGCCGACGTTGACCGGCTTGCCGGTCACCGCCACCGCGGCACCGTTGGCCAGGTCGCCGATCAAGTCGTTAGTCGCGGCAATCCCGATCGGCAGGTTCGGTCGATAGGCGATCTCGCCGAACACCGAAGCCTGGCCCAAAGTGGTGTTGAAGCTGAAACCGTACATGCGGATGTCTTCGGCATAACGCCGATGCGCCTGAATGTTGCCCATCACATCGGCCGTCGCCAGACCGTTGGCCAGCGCCCCGGCCTGACTGCCGGCGACCGTGGAGAGCATGTTGGTCAGGGCATTCATGTCGATGCCCTTGTAGCCACCCAAATCTGCGGCGATGGTCGGCTCCTTGGCGTGGTAGTTGACCAGGTACAGGCCGAACTCGGTGCTGTTGAGCGCCTCGGCGATGTAGCGGAAGGCGACGCCGAACTGACCGTCGTTGCGTGCGTTGTAGTCCTTGCCGATCGACGCCACTTTCAGCGTATTGCCGTAGGCCGGTGTCACGCCGTTGGCGTACAGGCCGGTGCTTTTCAGCGCCGGGCCGAGCAACGGGTTGTTGCCCAGTGCGCTGTACAGCCCGATGACGTTGCCGAACCCCGGCACCGGGGTATCAAGCGCGGTGCCGCTGAAGTTGTTGTAACCGGTGTTGCCGCCATCGGCGAACAGGTCGGTCTGTGAGTAGAACGTGCCCACCGGGTCGATGCGGGTTTCCTTCCAGTTGGTCTGGTAGAAGCTCTCCAGGGTCAACGAATCGGTCAGGCCGATGTTGAAGCTCACGGCCTCCACCGGCATCAGCACCTCCTTGACCTCGGCGCCGGGCAAGCGGTACTTGGCGGCGTCCACCGGGTTGGTGGTGTTGACGCCGCCGCGATAGAAAATCCCCTCGCCCCAGTTGAACACCTGACGCCCGACCCGCGCGGTCACCGGCATCTGCGCCACGTCCCAGTTGCCGTAGACATAGGCGTCAAGCATCTCGATCCGGCTGCCGGCGATGTCGCGGGTCTGGCTGGTGAAGCGGTCGTCCTGCGGATAGCTCTGGCTCGGCTGCGCCGGGTTGTTGTTGCGGTAATAATCGTTGCGCTTGTCCATCAACTGGGTGTCGTAGAACGCCGTGCCGCGCAGGAACATCCCGTAGTTCTGGTAGTTGGTCTCCAGCTCTGAAGTGATCTTGTACACCTCGGAAACCAGCCCGGTATCGAAGTTGCGATTGCCGTCGTTGGTGTTGACGTCGTCGTTGTTCTTGTCGCGGCCCTGCACCCGCCACAAACGGCCATAGGACAGGGTCGTGTCGATCGATCCGGTGACTTGATTGTCCAGCACGCTGAACTCGGCAGCCTGCAGCGCATCCACCGCACAGAGTTGCAGCAGCCCCGCCAGGCCGACACCGGGCAGTGCCACGCCGGTGAAGCGCAATCGAGTGTTGATCATGGGTTCCTCCTTGTTCTTATTTTTTTTTTGCGTGGCCGCGATGGCTACGGTGCCAGCCCCGCACGGACATAAATCCGGCTGTGCGCGCCGAAATGGCCGAGCAGTTTGAACAGCTGCTGATTGAGTGCCGGATGCTCGAAGGTCTCGCGCTGTAGTTGATTGCCGCTACTGAAATCGCTGGTCACCGGCGCCGTATCCAGCCATTGGCCGATGGCTTCATCGAACGCCGCCGAGTCCTCGACCGACTCGGCGCTGACCACTTCGCGCAAGTAGTCCACCGAGTACGGCGGATACTGTTGGTCCTGAGCGACATCGGCGTAGGCCGCGAGCATCGGATGCGCCTGACCGGCGCGCAGCACGCGGCGCAACCAGGTCGATTGATACTTCTCGACTTCCATATGGCGGGTGGCGACCCGTTCGATGGAGGCTGTTTTATCGTCGGCAAAACCGGCCAGCGCCTTGCCCTCAAGGAGCAACAAACTCGGCAGGTCGACCCCGGGCAACGGCTTGGCGTGATACGGCTGGGTCAGGTCCTGCACGTGGTGCACGCCCCAACCGAGGAAGCGGTAACCCCAGTAAGAATGACCAGTGGCGAACGCCAGACGCGCCAGCCCCAGGTACTGATAGGCGCGCCAGTCCGGCCAACTGCGCTGAAGAAAGCCGGCAGCGGCATACACCACCGCGCTTTCATGGAAGAAACCCATGTGGAACGGCGCCTGCGAGCTGTACTGGAAACGATCATCACCAAACGGCTGCGGGCCGAAGCCGTACCGCGCGCCGACCTCGCCCGGGTTGTCGCTGAACAGGTTGATGTCGTGACCGTAATCCGGCTCGTCGGCGGCGCTTGCCAGCACGGCCAGCGGCGCGACGTTCTCGCCATCCGCCACGCGAATGAAGCGCTGACGATTCCACGGTGACAGCGTCTGCTCGACCATCACCTGATCGGCGCTGAGATGTTCGCGCTCGGGCAGGTCTTGACCCGGCAACGGCTGAATGACCATCGCCAGATGAATGCGCGGATTGAGTCGCAACGCGGTGAGAAAATCGTGGCGCAGATGGTCACTCGGTACGGCGGGCAGCTTTAGATTGTCGGGGCGCGGCGGGTACTGGGTGAAGTGTTCACGGGCGAAGCGTTCCTGTTGCTCCAGCAGCGCGACCACTGCCGGATATTGCTCGGCGAGAAAACGCTCCAGCGGCTCGACCTCGACCGCTGGCGCATCGCGCAGCGTCGGCAGTGCCTGCAACGCCAGATAGCTGCCCACCGTGTGGTTCGACCAGCCCCACGCCGTCGGGGCCGTGGCACAAAGCAGCAACAGGAGAAAGGTCAGCTTCATTGCTTTTAATTCTTGTTGGAGGTGCTGTGGGGGTTGAGCCTAACAACCACCTCCGGCGCTGACACTGTCCGATCTCACCAGAAAAAGTCTCCGATAGCGCCACACAAGAGGATCCGGTTCCACCGCATAACCTTGTGGGAGCGAGCTTGCTCGCGAAAGCGGTGGGTCAGACAAGACAATAGTGACTGACACTCCGCATTCGCGAGCAAGCTCGCTCCCACAGGGGACGGTGGTGGTTAGCTAAGCGGGGTAACCGGTGATTTTACGGATGCTCTGATACAGCGGCTTGAGCTGGCGATACATGCGCAGGTACACCTCTTTGTACAACCGTTCGTAAACCTGCTGCGCCTCGGGTTGCGGGGTGAATACCGTCCCGACGCGGGTCATCGCGGCGATCGCCGTGGGGAAATCCGCATACAAGCCCAACCCCACCGCACAACAGATCGCCGCGCCCAGCCCCGACGCTTCATACACATGCGGGCGCTCCGCCGGCAGACCAAAAATATTCGCCGTCAGCTGCATCGCCGCATCACTCTGTGAACCGCCACCGGCCACCCGCAGACGCTTGACCGACACCTTCGAGCGCTTCTCGATGTTCTCCAGTCCCTGGCGCAACGCATACGCCAGCCCTTCCAGAATCGCCCGGTAAATGTGCGCGCGGGTGTGCACGTCGCCGAAGCCGATCATCGCGCCTTTGGCTTCGACGCCCGGCTCACGAATCCCCGGCGACCAGTACGGTTGCAGCATCAGCCCCATCGATCCCGGCGGCACCGCGTTGACCAGCGCATCAAACAGTTGCTCGGGTTCGATGCCCTGTTCTTGCGCCTGCTGCATTTCGCGCAGACCGAACTCGTTCTTGAACCAGCTGACCATCCAGTAACCGCGATAAATCATCACCTCGCAGTTGTACTGATCGGGCACCGCCGAGGGGTACGGCGGAATCAGCGGGACGATTTCCAGATAGCGTGAGCGGGTGCTGGTGATGGTCGCGGTGGTGCCGTAGGACAGGCACACGGTGCTCGCATCGACCACGCCTGAACCGACCACTTCGCAAGCCTTGTCAGCGCCGGCAGCAATCAGCGGCAAGCCCTCGGGAATTCCGGTGTGCCGGCTGGCCTCGCCGGTGATGTAGCCAAGGGTTTCGCCGGGTTTGTGCAAGGTCGGCAATTGCTCCGGACGCACCGCGAGCGCCTGCCATTTCCAGTCGCTGGGCGCGGCCCATTTCAGGCGTTTGAAATCGAACGGCAGGTAGCCGACGCAGCACCCGACAGAGTCGACAAAGCGCCCACACAGGCGATGGGTGAGAAAGCCCGAGAGCAGCAAAAACTTGTCGGTCGCCGCCCAGATTTCAGGCTGGTGTCTGGCGATCCAGTTGGCCTCGGCCTGCGCGCGAAAGTAATCCACGGTGGCCTGTGCGCCGACCAGTTTGAACAGCCAGCCCCACGGTCCCTTGATCCCGCCCTCGACGTCGCTCTGGCGCTGATCGAGCCACAGAATTGCCGGACGCAGCGGCTTGCCCTCGGCATCGACGTTGATCACCGTGCCGCGCTGGGTGGTCAGCGACACCCCGGCAATTTGCGAGCGATCAATCCCGGTTTGCGCCCACAGCTGCTGGCAGGCCTCGCCGAGTTTCGCCCAGTAATATTGCGGGTCCTGCTCGGCCCAGCCCGGTTGCGTCGAGTAGTACGCCTGCAATTCGACCTTGCCTTTACCGAGCAGATTGCCCTGCAAATCGAAGAGCAATGCGCGCACGCTCTGGGTGCCGTTGTCGATCGCCAGCAGGTAGCGCTTGT
The DNA here is from genome assembly GCF_014060985.1 of Pseudomonas sp. MD195_PC81_125. Classification (NCBI taxonomy): domain Bacteria; kingdom Pseudomonadati; phylum Pseudomonadota; class Gammaproteobacteria; order Pseudomonadales; family Pseudomonadaceae; genus Pseudomonas; species Pseudomonas sp. MD195_PC81_125. The sequence continues at coordinate 9,927 of NZ_JABULD010000483.1, read as the reverse complement.
TCGAGTGGTTATCCATGGCGCTCTCTTCAAGGGGCCTCAAGGCGTGGCATCCGGCACGCCGTGGTGACGTTGCCACAACGCCCGGTATCGCTGCAGTTCTTGCTGCCAGCGTGCATCGTCCCAGCCCAGTCTTGGCTGCAGAGTTGGCGGATGGCAGCGAAATGTTCTTCGCCACCGCGCGCCAGCAACAAGCCCAGCCGGGTACGACGCAACAACAGATCATCGAGGTGCAGCACCATTTCCGCTTCACAGGCGAAGGCCAGCTCTGCCCACAAGGTGTCAGTGTTGCCGACCGTTTCGTGGCCCAACCCGGCGATCAGTTGCGCCAGTCGCGGCAGATCACGGCCGTGCCTGCCGGCCAGGCGTCGCCACTGCTGCGGGCTGAGTCCGGGAATGGTCAGTGACGGTACGGCTGCGAATACCGGCGCGCCGTCATCTTCGAAATTGCGGCCAAGCATGTCGGCACAGGCCTTGAGTACTTCGATGGCTTGCGGGCGAAACGTTGTCAGTTTGCCACCGGCCAACGTGACACAACCCGGCTCCTGCCACAGCATATGTTCACGGGTTTCATTCGACGGCTTGCCTTGCTGTGCACCCGCCGCGCTGCCCACCACCGGACGCACGCCGGACCAGGTCGACAACACATCGCTCGCCGTCACTTCGGCACCTGGAAATTGTTGCGTGCAAGCCGCCAGCAGGTAGTCGAGTTCTTCAGCGCTGATGCTCGCGCTCTGATCCAGACTTTCGCGATGATCGAGGTCGGTGGTGCCAACCACCGTCGCCCCTTCCCAAGGAAAAACGAACACCGGCCGACGGTCACGCGCATGCAAAAAAGTGAAGGCCTGCGCCACCGGCAAACGCCAGCCCGGCAGCAGCAGATGACTGCCGCGCAATGGCCGCAGTTGTCGCGGAGCCTCGGGCAAACGCAGGCGCTCCGCCCACGCCCCGGTCGCCACCGCCAGCACGCCGCAACGCAATTGCCGCGACCCGCCCGCTTCACAGTCCTCGATCTGCACCCCACACACCCGGCCGTCTTCGCGCAGCAAATGTTCGACGCGCACCCCGTTGAGCACCACTGCGCCATCGGCCCGCGCTTCACTCAACACGCGCATCACCAGCCGTGCATCATCGGTCAGCGCATCGACAAAACAGGTACCGCCGAGCAGGTGATTTTCCTTCACCCCCGGCGCGAGAAAACGCAGTTGCTGCACGTCGTGAAAATGATGACTGCGTCGCCCGGCCAACGCGTCGTACACCGACAACAAACCACCGAGCACACGCGGCCCGGGAAAGCCGCCGCGATAGTGCGGCATCAGGAAACTCATCGGCTCCACCAGCCCCGGCGCTTCGTCGAGCAGGCGCTGGCGCTCGCGCACCGAATCGCGGGTCAGGCGCCACTGGCCCTTGGCGATGTAACGCAAACCGCCGTGAACCATTTTCGACGATCGGCTGGAGGTGCCCCAGGCGAAATCCCGTTGTTCCAGCAGCAGACAACGCCAACCGCGCCGCGCCGCTTCGCGCAGAATGCCGGCACCGCTGATGCCGCCGCCGATGACTATCAGATCCCAGTTTGCGTCGGCCAATGTCGGCAGGGTTTGCTGGCGCCACGCGGCGTTCCAGTTCGGGTGCATGATCGTCACTCCTGCATCAGCGTGCCGGGGTTGAGGCGCCCGGCCGGATCGAAGTGCTTGCTCAGCGCCTGCAAGGTCTCCATCGCCAGCGCGCCTTTTTCGCGCGGCAGATACGGCGCGTGATCCTTGCCGACCCCATGCTGGTGGCTGATGGTGCCGTGGTTGTCGACGATGGTCTGACTGGCCGCCTGTTTGAGTGCCTGCCAGCGCGCCAGCGTCGCCGGATAATCCGCCGCCGGGCGAAACACGTAAGTGGTGTAGATGCTCGAGCCTTCGCCGTAAACGTGGGACAGATGGGTGAACACATGCACCCGCTCGCCCTGCGCTGCCAAGGCATCGCGCAGGCTGTTTTCGATCAGGTTGAGCAGAGTGTCGACGTTGCTCCAGTCTGTGGCCGTTTCCAGGGTGTCGACCACGTAACCGGCGTTCCACAGGTTCTCGCGCAGGTAAGGGAAACGGAAGCGGTTCTGCGCCCACTTTTTGCCAAGCAACGTACCGGTGAAGACGCCGCCGAAGGCTTTCAGATGCTGGCGCGCCTGGCTCAGCGACAGCGCGTTTTGCCGACGATTGCCGGTCACGCCGAAGGTCAGCAGGCACTTGCCTTCACCGGCGCCGCGCAGGTTCAGGTACTTTTCCAGCCAGGCGATCTGCTGCGGATGCCCGGCCAGCGCCAGTTGGGTTTCGGTCTCCACCGCGTTCGACAGGCGCAGCATCGACAACGGCACTCGTGCCTGGGCCAATTGGCGGATCGCTTGCAGCGCCTCGCTCCAACTGGGCAGGAACACCCCGTAAAAACGCTCATCGGCGGGCAGCGGACTGACCCGCACTTTGACCTCGGAAATGATCCCGAAACGGCCCTCGCAACCGAGCACCACTTCGCGCAGATCAGGCCCCGCCGCCGAGGCTGGGAACGTCGGAATGTCCAAGGGCCCGGCGAAAGTTTCCAGGGTGCCGCCAGCGAACAACTGCTCGATACGCCCGTAGCGCAAAGACTGCTGACCACTGGAGCGACTGGCCACCCAACCGCCCAGTGTCGACAACTCCCACGACTGCGGAAAATGCCCCAGCGTGTAACCGCGAGCGCGCAACTGACTTTCCACCTGCGGGCCACTGGCGCCGGGGCCGAACGTCGCCAATTGGCTGGCCTCGTCGAGGTCGATCAGGCGATTCATCCGCGCCAGCGACACCGTCACCACCGGCCGCGTCGAATCCGGAGGATTGATGTGCCCGGCCACCGAGGTGCCACCGCCGTAGGGAATCAGGCACAAGTCCTGTTCGTGGGCGAGCGCCAGCAATTGGCGGATCTGCCCGGCGGTTTCCGGAAACGCCACCGCGTCCGGATAATTGCCCAGCGCCCCTTCGCGCAGCGCCAGCCAGTCCGGCAAACTCTGGCCCCGAGCGTGCAGCAGACGATCATGGGCATCAACGCTGTACAAGGCGTGCGCCGCCAACCGTGAGACCGGCACCCGCGCCAATGCTGCCTCCAGCGTGGCATCGGGCAGCGCGCGCCCGGCCCCCAACCGTTCATGGAGAAAACTCGCGCCCTGGGCCGGCAGTTCGACCACCGTGGTTGCCTCTCCCCAGCCGTTCCAGCGTCGCATGCGTGTGTCCTTCTTATGCAGTCTGATCAGTGATATTGCAGGCCTCCATACTAGTCAGCGGCCAAAAAGTGTCACGGTCGCATCCGGCCAGTTCGAGTAGCCAATTGAGTCAAACGTCGCGCAAGTGCCAGCCATTTACTTTAGTCGGGGTTTCAAATTACCTTTCAGGCATTCATTCGCTCACGCAGGCCTTGATCAAGGGATTCGGATCATGCAATCGCTCGGCTTCACCTCGGTTCCGCCGCTGCTCAAATACGTGCGCCATGCCGAGCAACTGGGCATGGCCATCGAGCCGGCGTTGGCCGCTGCCGGTTTGCAGGCACAGCAACTGAGCGACAACAGCCTGCGCCTGCCGGGCGAAACCCATGAGCGCCTGCTCGATTATTTCTGCGAGCACTCGGGCGATCCGCTGTTCGGTCTCAACGCGGCCAATTTCGTCCTGCCCAACTCCTGGAGCGTGCTCGGTTACATCACCATGAACTGCGCGACCCTGGGCGATGCGATGAGCCGGATCATGCCGTTCGAAAAACTGGTGGGCGACATGGGCGTCAGCCGCGCCGAAGTGCAGGATGGCCACGTGCACCTGATCTGGATGTGCCGCTACGAGCGCCCGCGTATCCGCCGGCATCTGGTGGAAAACGTCCTCGGGTCGTGGCTGCAATACGCGCGCTGGATCGCCGACACACAGATGTCGCCCGCCGCCGTGTGGCTGGAACATCCGTGCCCGCCAGATGCTACCCAGGCGCAGTACGAAGCATTTTTTCGATTGCCCGGTGCTGTTCGAGCAGGCGTATTCGGCGCTGATCGTGCCACTGCCGTATCTGCAGTTGCCGCTGCGCCAGGCCGATGCGCAATTGCTGCGTACCCTGGAAGAGCACGCGATGGGATTAATGGCGACGCTGGAGGATGCGTCGCTGGAACAGCGGGTCAAAAGCATCCTGCGTCAACTGCTCAAGGAAGGCTTGCCGCGCAAGGAACAGGTGGCCGAGCAGCTCGCGGTGTCGGTGCGCACATTGCAACGCCAGTTGCATCAGGCGGGGACGTCGTATCAGCAGATTCTGGATGACTTGCGTCAGGAGCTGGCGGAGCATTATTTGCTCAACAGCACGTTGCCGATTCAGGACATTGCGCAGTATCTGGGGTTTACCGAGCCACGATCGTTCCATCGCACGTTCAAGAGCCGGCGCGGGATGCCGCCGGGGGAGTTTCGGCAGATGCATCGGGGGTGATGCTGCCGGCCTCTTCGCGAGCAGGCTCGCTCCCACAGTTGATTTAGGTTGTTCATCAGTCTGGTGTCCGCCGCCGACCCAATGTGGGAGCGAGCCTGCTCGCGAAGGCGTCAGTCGCCTCACCTCAATCCGACAGACAAATCCTCCGCTCCTGTAGTGCAATAAACACTTTCCAGCACGCCTGTTTAAAGACACTCAGTGTTACGGCTCACCACCCTACAAATCCTTGCGTCGCTGCCTACGGCTACGCCAGAATCCGCCGGCTTGTGCGCCCCGGAGGCCGTCGGTAACTTGAGTCCGTCACTGATTTCCAGTGATCGGGTTTAGTAGCCCGAGGTAATTCGGTTGGTCGTACATTCATCACAGGTGCTGCACACCTGAGCTTGATGGTGGCTGTACGTAGGGCGCTTCGGCGCGCCGGCTTAAGCTGAGTTCCCCGGTCTACTAACCTGCGTACAGCTGCCACCCTTTCGTTTAGTAGCAAAGGGGATGGCGCTCAATGACGGGAACACAGCCTATGTTCAAAGTTACGCCAAACCCACCGGACACCGATCCGGTCTCCCCCTACGAATCCGCCGAATCAAGGAAATTCCACGAAGCCGCCGAGCGCGCCCTCGACCACTACCTCGGCCCACCGAGGCCCGCGATCCTGGCCACCCCGTACCAGCCCAATCGTCTCTACATGGCCAATCCGGCCAGCGGCACCGAACCGTTGCTGGCCGATGCCTGCGAATCCCTCGGCTCAGCCACCGTGATGCTCAACGACTTCGCCGGGCTGCTTGAAGGCTCGCACCGCAAGACCCTGCAAGGCATCGCGCAAGTGGTGATGGTGGCGGAGATCGCCGTCAACCGAGTGCTGGATAAATTAGTGCCGACCGAATAACGAAAAAGCCCGCAGCCAGACCTTAGTGGTTTGGCCACGGGCTTTTTTGTATGGCTCGACTCAGACACTGATCGCGTTTGTAAACACCAGTCGATTACCAAACGGATCGGCAATGGTCATGTCCTGACTGCCCCACGGCATCGCCTGAATCTGTGGGTGCGAGAACTTGTAATCCTTGGCCTGCAACTGCTGCTGAAACGCCTCCAGCTCGTCGGTCTCGATGCGCAACGCCGAGCCCGGCGTCGCGTCGCCATGATGCTCGGACAGGTGCAGCACGCATTCGCCACGGGACACCTGCAGATACAAAGGGAAGTTCGCTTCGAAACGGTGCTGCCAGTCGATCGTGAAGCCGAGGAAGTCGACGTAAAACTCCAACGCCTTGGCTTCATCGAAGATCCGCAGGATCGGGGTGGTTTTGCCGAAGCTCATGGGGTGCTCCCTGACTGGTTGGCCCAAGCGTTTAGCTGGGCTGGATGTCAGCAATTCGGCTTGGCTTCGACATTCTTTAATCTCAGAGTGCCACTATGAGACACAGTTCAAAAGATCGCAGCCTTCGGCAGCGCCTACGGGGCTTGGCAATCAATGAAACCCTTCACGCAAATCCCCCTGCCGCGCCAGAAACCGCCCTTCCCGGCGACCATTCGCCTGCCCGTCGCGATAGCTCAAAACGCCATTGACCCACACCCCATCAATCCCCTGCGCTGGCTGCTGCGGATCATGGAAATCCGCCACATCGCGCACCGTCTCAGGATCGAACAACACCAGATCCGCACAATAGCCCTCACGAATCTCGCCGCGCCCTTTCAAGCCAAACCGCGCCGCCGACAGACCGGTCATCTTGTGCACGGCGGTATGCAGCGGAAACAGCCCGACATCACGACTGAAATGGCCGAGCACTCGTGGGAAAGCGCCCCACAGGCGTGGGTGCGGGAACGGGTCTTCCGGCAGGCCGTCAGAGCCGACCATCGACAGTGGATGCGCGAGGATTTTTCGTACATCCGCCTCGTCCATGCCGTAGTACACCGCGCCCGCCGGTTGCAGGCGTTTGGCGGCGTCGAGCAGTGGCACGTTCCATTCGGCAGCGATGTCGATCAGGTCGCGACCGCTGACTTCGGGGTGCGGCGTCGACCAGGTGATGGTGATGCGATGGGCATCGGTGACTTGCTTCAGATCCAGCGTCGAAGAGCTCGCCGCGTAGGGATAGCAATCGCAGCCCACATGCTGGGATTTCGCCGCTGCCTCCAGCGATGCGAGCAACTGCGGACTGCGCCCCCAGTTGCCGACACCGGCGCATTTGAGGTGGGAAATGATCACCGGGGACTGCGAGTGACGGCCGATGCTGAACGCTTCGTCCATCGCCTCCAGCACCGGCTCGAATTCACTGCGCAGATGGGTGGTGTACACCGCGCCGAACGCAGTCAGTTCTTCGGCCAGTTGCTTCACTTCATCGGTGGAAGCGTTGAAGGCGCTGGCATAGGCCAGGCCTGTGGATAAACCGAGCGCGCCAGACTCAAGGCTTTCACGCAATTGCTCACGCATGGCGGCGATTTCGTCTGGCGTGGCGGTGCGCAACAAATCGTCGAGGTGATTGCTGCGCAGCGCGGTATGACCGACCAGTGCGGCGACGTTCAGCGTGGTGTTCGCCGCTTCGACGGCGGCGCGGTAATCGCTGAAACGTGGATAGACGAATGCGGCGGCTGTGCCGAGCAGGTTCATCGGATCCGGCGGATTGCCTTGCAAACTGACTGGCGACGCGCTGATCCCGCAGTTGCCGACAATCACCGTGGTCACGCCCTGGCTGAGCTTGGGCAGCATCTCGGGCTGGCGGATGACCACGGTGTCGTCGTGGGTGTGCACGTCGATGAAACCCGGGGCGAGCACGCGGCCGGCGGCGTCGATGTCTTCCGTGGCGCGGGCATCGTGCAGGTCGCCGATGCGTTCGATGCGGCCGTTGAGAATCGCCACATCGGCGCGGTAAGCGGGCGTGTTGCTGCCATCGATGACGGTGGCGTTGCGGATCAGCGTGTCGTACTGCATGTCAGTCTCCCAGCGGCAGGTGATCGTCGCCGCCACGGTATTCGTCGAGGGCGAGTTTGATCCGCCGCAGACGCTCTTGATTGTCTTCAGGATTGGCCAGCGCCAGCTCGGTCGCAAGCACATCGATGGCCAGCAACATGCCGTAGCGCGCCGCCGTCGGTTTGTAGATGAACGAAGTTTCCGCGCCTTGCAGCGGCAGAACGATGTCGGCCAGTTCGGCCAGCGGCGAGTCGGCGCGGGTGATGGCCAGAATGCGTGCGCCGTAGTTGCGCGCCAGTTCGACGGTTTCCAACAGCTCCGGGGTGATGCCGGTCAGCGAGCAGACGATCAGCACGTGCTCGGCATTGAGGCTGGCGGCGGTGACGCGCATCATCACCGCGTCGTGGCACACCGCAATCGGGTAGCCAAGGCGCACCAGGCGTACCTGCAATTCATCGCTGCACAGGGTCGAGCAACCGCCCATGCCGAACGCATGAATCATCCGCGCCTGGCCGAGCATTTTCACCGCGTCGGCGAAGCGCGATTCGTCGAACCCAGCCAGATGCTGGCGCAGCGTGGTTTCGATATCGCCGACAATCTGCCCGTAGAACGCCGACTGTTCAGGGGTACCCGCCGGGTCGAGAAAACGGCTGCCAACGCCGCTGGCCTGGGCCAGTTGCAAGCGCAGATCGCGCAGGTCGCGGCAGCCCACCGTACGGGCAAAACGTGACAACGTGGCGGTACTGACTTCGGCCCGTTGTGCGAGATCTTCGAGGCTGGCGCTCGCGGCAAAACCGACGTCGTCGAGCATCAGCCGGGCGATGCGGCCTTCGCCGGCGCTGAAGGAATCCTGACGGGCGCGGATCTGATAAAGGATGTCCATGGCGGCGGGCTCCGGTTACAGCAGGTAAGAAAGGCCGACGGTCAAAGCGAAAGCGACCAGCGAGATCAGGGTCTCAAGCACGGTCCAGGTCTTGAACGTCTGCGCGACCGTCATGTTGAAGTATTCCTTGATCAACCAGAAGCCGCCGTCGTTGACGTGAGAAAAGATCACCGAGCCGGCGCCGGTCGCCAGCACCAGCAATTCCGGGTGTGGATAACCCAGACCAATGGCCACCGGCGCGACCACGCCGGATGCGGTGGTCATCGCCACGGTGGCCGAGCCGGTGGCCACCCGCATCAACGCCGCGAACAGCCAGCCCATGATCAGCGGCGACAGGTGAAATTCGTGGGCCAGCCCGACAATCTGATCGGTGACCCCGGCGTCCACCAGAATCCGGTTCAGACCACCGCCGGCGCCGACCAGCAAGGTGATACTGGCGGTCGGCGCCAGGCACTCGTTGGTGAATTTGAGGATTGATTCACGGTTGAAACCCTGAGCGATGCCCAACGTCCAGAAACTCAGCAAGGTCGCCAGCAACAGTGCGATCACTGAGTTGCCGATGAACAACAGGAACTGGTTGAAACCGCTGCCCGGCGTGGAGATCAGGTTGGCCCAGCCACCGATCAGCATCAGCACCACCGGCAATAGAATGGTCGCCATGGTGATGCCGAAACCCGGCAGTTTGTCGCGCGGCTCGCGGTCGAGAAATTGTTTTTCCAGCGGGTTATCCGCCGGCAGTTGAATGCGCGGCACGATGAATTTGGCGTACAGCGGCCCAGCGATGATTGCGGTGGGAATACCTATGGCAATCGCATACAGCAAGGTCTGCCCGACCGAGGCCTGATACGCCTGCACCGCGAGCATCGCCGCCGGGTGCGGCGGCACCAGTGCATGCACCACCGACAGGCCGGCAACCATCGGCAGGCCGACCATCAGAATCGATACGCCCACCCGCCGCGCCACGGTGAAGGCGATGGGTACCAGCAACACAAAACCGACCTCGAAGAACAGCGGCAAGCCGACCAGAAACGCGATGCAAACCATCGCCCAGTGCGCGTTCTTCTCGCCGAACTTCTCAATCAGGGTGCGGGCCATCTGCTCCGCGCCGCCGGACTCGGCCATCATCTTGCCGAGCATCGTCCCCAGCGCCACCACCAGCGCAATATGCCCCAGCGTCTTGCCCACCCCGGCCTCATACGCCCCCACCACGCCCGATGGCGGCATGCCCGCCACCAGCGCCAGACCGATGGAAATCAGCGTGATGACGATGAACGGATTGAGCCGGTAACGGGCGATCAGCACGATCAAGGCGATGATGGCGACGGCGGCATACATCAGCAGCCAATAGCCGAAGGAAGGCGTCATGCGGTACTCCTCGAAAGGGTCACGTTCGAATGGGTTGTGAAACTCATAAATCATTTCGAGATCGAGTTTTCAAACGCCATGAAAGTAATTTTCGTAGAGAGGTAAGGCGTGTCGCTGTTGGATATGTCTTGTCGCAATTAATGAAAATCGCGGGGTGGGATTTACATGGCTTTTCGGTGAACGAGAAACCAATGTGGGAGCGAGCTTGCTCGCGAAGGCGGCGTCACATTCAACATCTCTGCCGACTGATCCACCGCTTTCGCGAGCAGGCTCGCTCCCACAGTTGATTGCATTCCTTCAGTCAGAATCCGTTCTATTT
>NZ_JABULD010000741.1:0-879 GCF_014060985.1 Pseudomonas sp. MD195_PC81_125 | reverse complement strand
TTTTCGGCCCCGTGGTGATCCAGCCCGAGCGCAACACCTGCTCGACAGCGGCAATTTCCTCATCGCCGATACTGGGGCGAGAGAAGGGGAGAAACGCCTTACTCATGGGCACCTCATTGCAAAAAATAAAAGGATGGACTCACGCAACTGTTGGATCCAACCACAGCGTAGACACAGAAAAGCGCTCCTGCATCAATAACTTGGCAAAAAAAGCATGACGTCGGGGATTGATTGACTTTTCACGATTTGCCCGGCAGGTTGGGGCATAGCCACTACCGAACCTATGGGAATTAAGGTTATGCCGGTTTTTGTGAAAGGAACATGAAAAACCGGTTGGCGAATCGTTTATCTGTCACTTATACAGCCGCTGTTCAGGCTTCTGCCGTCCATCGCAGTTTTTTGTCCGACAGTGCAGCTCAAGTACCTTCTTTACTTCAAGTACATTGCATTTGTTAGTTGTTGTAGTGCTGTACATTTTTTACTCAAGGTTTAACGTTTGATTGATTTAGTTGCTGCAACCCCCGACGCTCCAAAAACCAACCCGATGAGCCTGTACCTCGCGCGTTTGGCGCCCTCCAGCCAATTGACCATGCGTTACGTGCTGCAAGATGCCGCCGATCGCCTGGGCTTTGAAGACTTGAATGTCGAAGAGATTCCCTGGCATGCCTTGCAACCAGAAGATGTTGTTGCACTGGTCGCGGCATTACGCGCAGACAACTACGCACCGAACACTTCTTCGTTGTATGTGAATGCGGTGCGCGGCGTCATGAATGAGGCCTGGCGCATGAGCCTGATCAGCCAGGAACATCTTTTGAAGATGCGCTCGGTCAAGGGCATTGCCGGCACACGGTTGTCCCAGGGACGCAATCTCAAGCGCAC
>NZ_JABULD010000438.1:0-3605 GCF_014060985.1 Pseudomonas sp. MD195_PC81_125 | reverse complement strand
CGAAGCGGCCCCAAGAGCTGGGACCGCTGCGCAGTCCATCGGGGATAAATCCCCTCGCCACAAAGCTCACTCCTACTTTTTTGTGGTGTTGATCAGTTTTGCGCAGGTTTCTTGAAGACGTAAAACAAGTTCGGCTCACTCACCAGATACAACGTCCCGTCGTCATCCATCGCGATCCCTTCGGCTTGTGGCACGCTTTTTTGTAGGCCTTGGCGGCCCCTGTTGAGTGACAGTGTGCTCAGCGGACGCCCATCCACATCCAGTTCCAGAATCAGCCCCGACTCGTCGGACAGCGCCAGCAAATGGCCGCTGCGCTCGTCGTATTGCAGGCTCGACAGATCGCGCACGAACATCCCGGCATCGCGCTTGGGATTATTGATCACGTGCACCGCGTAGGATTTTTCCGGATTGAAGTGCGGAAATCCGTGCACTTCATAAATCAGCATCGGGTCGCGCTCCTTGGCCACGAACAGGCGTTTGCCCACCGAGTCATACGCCAGGCCCTCGAAGCCCTTGTTGCCGCTCATGTGCACGCCAAGTGTCATCTGTTCGGCATCCGCGGCATCGAGGAAGGTCGTGTCGTGCTCAAGATGCACCTTGATCAGCCGTTGCTCTCGCTCGTCGGTAATCACGTAGGTGTCGGCGCTGATGAACTCCACCGCTTCCGCATCGCCAAAGCCGATCAGTGCGATGCGCCGCAGGATCTTGCCGTCGAGCGACAACTCGACCAATTCGGCGTGCTTATTGGTCACGGTGAACAGGCTTTTGCGCAGCGGATCGTAGGTCAGCGCCGACACATCGTCGTTCAGCCCGTCGATGACCCGAGCCTCGACCTCGACCCGGTACTGATCCAGACCGATGGCCTGGCTGCTTAACGGTTGCCACACACTGTGCAGGTTGAACCAGGCGCGCTCGAACAGGCGCAGGTATTGGCCGATCGCGATCAACGCGATCAGGGCAATCACTGACAGGATGGCAAACAGGGGCTTGGGACGGGCAAGTCGACGCATTCAGGCAGGCTCGGGATCAAAACAGGCGGATGAAATATCACGCCTGTCTGAACTGAAGCTTAATGGCCACTTGCCTCAGGCCACAAGACGCCCCTGTGTAGGAGCTGCCGCAGGTGCGATCTTTTGATCTTGAAAAAACAAAAAKCAAAAAGATCGCAGCCTGCGGCAGCTCCTACAGGGGTTCATCACAGTCGGATGACCTGCAATGACCACGATCCCCACCGACATCAAACTGCACAAAGCCTCGAAAACCCTGACGCTCAAGTACGCGTCCGGCGAGGAGTACACCCTGCCCGCCGAATTTCTGCGCGTGCACTCCCCTTCCGCCGAGGTCCAGGGCCACGGCAAACCGATCCTGCAATTCGGCAAGCTCAATGTCGGCCTCAGCGGCCTGGAACCGGCCGGTCACTACGCACTGAAACTGACCTTCGACGACGGTCACGACAGCGGCTTGTTCACCTGGGATTACCTCTACGAGCTGGGGCGACGTTATGACGCACTCTGGGCCGATTATCTGGCCGAGCTCAAAGCCGCCGGAAAAACCCGCGATCCGGACCAGTCGATTGTCAAGCTGATGCTCTAGTCCGAGACTCTTGCTCTTTAGAGGGCATTTTCTAAATTCATCTGTTTGAATGCTGCGCCTGGCGGTCGAGGATCGGCTGCTTGCGAAAAAAATTAAACTCGGGTAACCAATGGAGCTGGCAAGTTCCCTGCAGTGCTCTATGAACTGTAAAGCAGCTATGCAGAATTAACGGTCACCCGAGCAGTAGTACCTGGCATTGGCTGTGGAACTGCACAGCTGAAACCGGGTACTCGTCTCAGGACAATGGAGCGTCGTAGATGAGTAACAAGAATAACGATGACCTGAAGTACCAAGCCTCGGAAAACACCCTGGGGCTTAATCCCGTCGTTGGGCTACGCGGAAAGGATCTGCTGGCCTCTGCTCGAATGGTGCTGACCCAGGCCATCAAACAACCGATCCATAGCGTCAAGCACGTCACCCATTTCGGCCTCGAACTGAAGAACGTGCTGTTCGGCAAATCCGAACTGCAACCGGCCAGCGATGACCGTCGCTTCGTTGACCCTGCGTGGAGTCAGAACCCGCTCTACAAACGTTATCTGCAAACTTACCTGGCGTGGCGCAAGGAGCTCCATTCCTGGATCGACGACAGCAGCCTGTCGCCCAAAGACATCGCGCGCGGCCACTTCGTGATCAACCTGATGACCGAAGCCATGGCCCCGACCAATACCGCCGCCAACCCGGCGGCGGTCAAACGCTTCTTCGAGACCGGCGGCAAAAGCCTGCTCGATGGCCTCTCGCATCTGGCCAAGGATCTGGTGCACAACGGCGGCATGCCGAGCCAGGTCAACATGGGCGCGTTCGAGGTCGGCAAGAGCCTGGGCGTGACCGAAGGCGCGGTGGTGTTTCGCAACGACGTGCTGGAGCTGATCCAGTACAAGCCGATCACCGAGCAGGTCCACGAGCGCCCTCTGCTCGTGGTGCCGCCACAGATCAACAAGTTCTACGTGTTCGACCTGAGCCCGGACAAGAGTCTGGCGCGTTTCTGCCTGCGCAATAACGTGCAGACCTTCATCGTCAGCTGGCGCAACCCGACCAAGGCCCAGCGCGAGTGGGGCCTGTCGACTTACATCGATGCGCTCAAGGAAGCCGTCGACGTGGTCACGGCCATCACCGGCAGCAAAGACGTGAACATGCTCGGCGCCTGCTCCGGCGGCATTACCTGCACCGCCCTGCTCGGCCACTACGCCGCGATCGGCGAGAATAAGGTCAACGCCCTCACGCTGCTGGTCAGCGTGCTCGACACCACGCTGGACAGCGACGTCGCCCTGTTCGTCGACGAGCAGACCCTGGAGACCGCCAAGCGCCACTCCTATCAGGCCGGTGTGCTCGAAGGCAAAGACATGGCCAAGGTCTTCGCGTGGATGCGCCCCAATGATCTGATCTGGAACTACTGGGTCAACAACTATTTGCTCGGCAACGAGCCGCCGGTGTTCGACATCCTGTTCTGGAACAATGACACCACCCGGTTGCCGGCCGCGTTCCACGGCGACCTGATCGAGATGTTCAAAAACAACCCACTGATTCGGCCCAATGCACTGGAAGTGTGCGGCACGCCGATCGACCTCAAGCAGGTCACTGCCGACATTTTCTCGCTGGCCGGCACCAACGACCACATCACCCCGTGGAAGTCCTGCTACAAGTCGGCGCAGCTGTTTGGTGGCAAGGTCGAGTTCGTGCTGTCGAGCAGCGGGCATATCCAGAGCATCCTGAACCCGCCGGGCAACCCGAAATCGCGTTACATGACCAGCGAAGGCATGGCCGCCAATGCCGATGACTGGCAAGAGAACTCGACCAAGCACACCGATTCCTGGTGGCTGTACTGGCAGGCGTGGCAGGCCGAGCGCTCGGGCAATCTGAAGAAGGCGCCACTGAAACTGGGCAACAAGGCGTATCCGGCAGGCGAGGCCTCGCCGGGCACCTACGTTCACGAGCGGTAACTGACACCTCGCCCTCCCTGTAGGAGCTGCCGCAGGCTGCGATCTTTTGATCTTTGTTTTTTTAGAAATCAAAAA
>NZ_JABULD010000547.1:0-6577 GCF_014060985.1 Pseudomonas sp. MD195_PC81_125 | reverse complement strand
ACGAGGGGGGCTTTTTCAGTGGATGTAGAACTACATCTCCACCTGCGTCCCCAGTTCAATCACCCGGTTCAGCGGCAGATTAAAGAATCGCAGGTTGCCGTTGGCATTCTTCAACATGAACGCAAACAGCGCCTCGCGCCAGCGGGCCATGCCTTCGAGTTTCGAGGCGATCACCGTTTCGCGGCTGAGGAAGTAGGTGGTGCGCATCGGGCTGAAGTCCAGTTCCTCCAGGTGACACAGTTTCAGCGCCTGCGGCACGTCCGGCTCGTCGGTGAAGCCGAAGTGCAGGATCACCCGGAAGAAGCCTTCGCCGTGGGCCTCGACTTCGAAGCGTCGCGATGGCGGCACGCGCGGGATGTCTTCGTAGACCACGGTCAGCAGCACCACTTGCTCGTGCAGCACCTGGTTGTGCAGCAGGTTGTGCAACAAAGCGTGCGGAACGGCATCGGAACGGGCGGTGAGGAACACCGCAGTGCCCTGCACGCGGTGCGGCGGTTGCACGCGGATGCTGCTGATAAAGATCGGCAGCGGCAGCGCGCCTTCATCCAGGCGCTCGACCAGCAATTGCTTGCCGCGCTTCCAGGTGGTCATGAGCACAAACAGCGCAATACCGGCGATCACCGGGAACGCACCGCCCTGCACGATTTTCGGCACGTTGGCGGCGAAGTACAAACCGTCCACCAACAGGAAACCGATCAACACCGGCACCGCGAGAATCGGCGGCCATTTCCACAGCAGCAGCATGACGGCCGACACCAGAATGGTCGTCATCAGCATCGTGCCGGTCACCGCCACGCCGTACGCCGAAGCCAAGGCGCCAGAGGATTCAAAGCCAAGCACCAGAAGCACTACGCCGACCATCAGCGACCAGTTCACCGCGCCGATGTAGATCTGGCCTTGTTCATCGCTGGAAGTGTGCTGGATGTACATGCGCGGGATGTAACCGAGCTGGATCGCCTGACGGGTCAGGGAGAACGCACCGGAAATCACCGCTTGCGAAGCGATCACCGTGGCCAGCGTCGACAGCCCCACCAGCGGAATCAGCGCCCAGCTTGGCGCCAGCAGGTAAAACGGGTTACGTGCCGCTTCCGGGTTTTCCAGCAGCAAGGCGCCCTGACCGAAGTAGTTCAGCACCAGCGCCGGCAGCACCAGCAGGAACCACGCACGGGCAATTGGCTTGCGGCCGAAGTGGCCCATGTCGGCGTACAGCGCTTCAGCACCGGTCAGCGCCAGCACCACGGCGCCGAGGATCGCCACGCCCATGCCGGCGTGCACCATGAAAAAAACGCACCGCCCAGACCGGGTTCAGCGCATGCAGCACTTCCGGGTAATGGCTGATGCCGTACACGCCGAGGGCGCCGAGCACCAGGAACCAGGTGACCATGATCGGCCCGAACAGAATGCCGATCCGCGCCGTACCGTGGCTCTGGATCAGGAACAAGCCGACCAGCACCACCAGCGACAGCGGCACCACCCAGTGGTCGATGCCGTCGAACGCGAGGCCCAGGCCTTCGATCGCCGACAACACGGAAATCGCCGGGGTGATCATGCTGTCACCGTAAAACAGCGCCGCGCCGATCAGCCCGCACACCACCAGCAACGAACGCAACCGCTTGCGCTTGCCCGCCGCACGACGTGCCAGTGCGGTGAGCGCCATGATGCCGCCCTCGCCCTGGTTGTCGGCGCGCAGGACGAACATCATGTATTTGATTGAAACGACCCAGATCAGCGACCAGAAGATCAACGACAGAATGCCCAGCACTCCATCGTGATTGACGGGTACGCCGTATGCGCCGGAAAACACTTCTTTGAGGGTGTACAACGGGCTCGTGCCGATGTCGCCGTAAACCACCCCGACTGCCGCGACCAGCATGCTCAGCGGTTTTGCAGCCGAATGCTCGGCGCCCGCCGCCTGACTACTTGCCTGACCCATCCAACACTCCTGATTCTCAAACCGGCTTCTTTGAATGAAGCACTATGCTTTATGGTGCAGCATGCGCTGTTTTACCTGTTGTTACAGACGTTTTGTTGACTGTAAAAAATTGGTAAAGCTCAACGGCGCGAAGCATAGCGCAGCACTCGTCGTATTTCCCTGCATAAAGCTGGTCAAGTGCGTTGCTCATCGCTAGAATTGCGCACTTTTTGATCAGAGGCGCACCCTGAGCGCCCGTCCGTCGACTTTTCCACACGGCAAGCGACGTCACAAAACACCGAGGTTAGACATGTCCACCACTCCTGCGCCGGCCAATCCAAAGGTTGGCTTTGTATCTCTGGGTTGCCCGAAAGCACTGGTCGACTCCGAGCGCATCCTGACCCAGCTGCGCATGGAAGGCTATGACGTGGTGTCCACCTATCAGGACGCCGACGTGGTGGTGGTCAACACCTGCGGTTTCATCGACTCGGCCAAAGCTGAATCGCTGGAAGTGATCGGTGAAGCGATCAAGGAAAACGGCAAGGTCATCGTCACCGGTTGCATGGGCGTGGAAGAAGGCAACATCCGCGACGTACACCCGAGCGTGCTGGCCGTGACCGGTCCACAGCAGTACGAGCAAGTGGTCAACGCGGTGCACGAAGTGGTGCCACCGAAACAGGACCACAACCCGCTGATCGACCTGGTGCCGCCGCAAGGCATCAAGCTGACCCCGCGCCACTACGCGTACCTGAAGATTTCCGAAGGCTGCAACCACAGCTGCAGCTTCTGCATCATCCCGTCGATGCGCGGCAAACTGGTCAGCCGTCCGGTGGGTGATGTGCTCGACGAAGCCCAGCGCCTGGTCAAGTCCGGCGTCAAAGAGCTGTTGGTGATTTCGCAAGACACCAGCGCCTACGGTGTCGACGTGAAATACCGCACCGGTTTCTGGAACGGCGCGCCGGTGAAAACCCGCATGACCGAACTCTGCGAAGCGCTGAGCACCTTGGGCGTGTGGGTGCGTCTGCACTACGTTTACCCGTACCCGCACGTTGACGAGCTGATCCCGCTGATGGCCGCCGGCAAGATCCTGCCGTACCTGGACATCCCGTTCCAGCACGCCAGCCCGAAAGTCCTGAAGTCGATGAAACGCCCGGCGTTCGAAGACAAGACCCTGGCGCGGATCAAGAACTGGCGTGAAATCTGCCCGGACCTGATCATCCGCTCGACCTTCATCGTCGGCTTCCCGGGCGAAACCGAGGAAGATTTCCAGTACCTGCTCAACTGGCTGACCGAAGCCCAGCTCGACCGCGTCGGTTGCTTCCAGTACTCGCCAGTCGATGGCGCGCCGGCCAATGACCTGGACCTGGAAGTGGTCCCGGACGACGTCAAGCAAGATCGTTGGGAGCGGTTCATGGCGCACCAGCAGGCGATCAGCTCGGCACGCCTGCAAATGCGCATCGGCCGCGAGATCGAAGTGCTGGTGGACGAAGTCGACGAGCAAGGCGCCGTCGGCCGCTGCTTCTTCGATGCCCCGGAAATCGACGGCAACGTGTTCATCGACAACGGCAGCAACCTCAAGCCGGGCGACAAGGTCTGGTGCAAGGTGACTGACGCTGACGAATACGACCTGTGGGCTGAGCAGATCTAAACACCGCACACCCGTAGGCGCTGCCGAAGGCTGCGATCTTTTGATCTGAAAAGATCGCAGCCTCGTTTCACTCGACAGCTCCTACAGGGATTGCGCTGATATCAAAAGCCCCGCTCTTTTTACGAGATGCGGGGCTTTTTTACGGCTATTGTTTGCTGTGGGAAGGAATCCCGCTTATCCACTGGAAAGAGGCGAAGGGCATGCGTCAGCATTCGGTCATTCACACGCCGAAACTTAGCGACTATCAGGAACTGACCCGGGTCTGGGAGGCCTCGGTCCGCGCGACCCATGATTTTCTGCCGGACAGCTACATCGAATTGCTGCGTAATCTGGTGCTCACCCGTTACCTGGATGCGGTGATGCTGATCTGCACCAAGGATCATCAGCAGCGCATCACCGGATTCGCCGGGGTCGCGGCGGGCAAGATCGAGATGCTGTTCATCGATCCCGCGCATCGCGGTCAGGGGCTGGGCAAGCAGTTGCTGAATTACGCCATGCAACATCTGAATGCCGATGAACTGGACGTCAACGAACAGAACCCGCAGGCGCTGGGGTTTTACTTCAAACAGGGTTTTGAAGTGATCGGCCGCTCGGAAGTCGACGGCATGGGCCAGCCGTACCCGCTGCTGCATATGCGCCTGCGCCAGAGCCAGCAGCGCTCCAGCCATGCCTGACACACCACAATCCCACTGTAGGAGCTGCCGAAGGCTGCGATCTTTTGCTTTTGTGGTGAACTCAAGCGTGCCCGCGCAGCCATGCGTCAATCATCGAACGCAAATGCCCACCGGAAAAACTGCCGAAATGCCCGCCATGCACGGTGCGGATCGGCAGCGCCTGCAAGCGTCGCAGGCTGGCGGCGTAATCCTGCAGATTGGAGTGGTAGGCGTCTTCGATCAGCGGCCCGTCGTAGATGATGTCGCCGCTGAACAAGGTTTCGGTCGCCGCTTCATACAGGCTGATGCCGCCCGGCGAATGCCCCGGCGTGTGCAGCACCTGCAAGGTTCGATCGCCCAGATCCAGCACGTCGCCATCCTCGACAAACCCGGTGGCCGGCGCGGCCTTCACCCGGTATTCGGCGTAGCACAGCGGACAGTCCGGGTGCGCCTCGAACATGTCGTCGCCGACAAAGGCCCGGCTCAGGTCATTCTCGCCGTCCGGCGCGGCGAGGATGTCGGCCTCGGCGCGATGCACCAGGCGTTCGGCGAATTCGTGATGCCCGGCGATGTGGTCGAAGTGGCAGTGGCTGGCGACGGCCACCAGCGGCCGCTCGGTAATCCACGGCAACTGCTCGCGCAGGCTGACCAGTCCTGAACCGCTGTCGAGCAGCAGATCCTTGTCGCGGCCCTGGATGTGCCAGAGGTTGCAGCGATAGAACGGGCGGATGTACGGCTCGTGGATTAACCGAATGCCATCGCTCAGATTCTGAACTTCAAACCATTGATCGCGAGAAACAATCTTCATCAATCATTTTCTCCAGACGAAAAAAACGGGTGTGGCAACCGACGCCACACCCGTCGAAGAAAGCATCAAGTCGTTACGTAAAGCTTAGATCGCGCTCGCCACCGTCGCCGGGCGAGGGGAGACCAGGCTGACCACCACAAAACTCACCAGGCCCACAGCCAGGCTGTAGTAGATCGGCGTGTTCGCATCCAGACCGTCCTTGAACATGAACAGCAGCGCGGTGGCGAACCCCAGGCCCATGCTGGCGATGGCGCCGGCGGTGGTCGCGCGTTTCCAGAAGATCGCGCCGATCAGCGGAATCAGCATGCCGCCGACCAGCAGGTTATAGGCCAGGGTCAGGGCGCTGATCACGTCATTCACCACCAGTGCGATACCCAGCACCACTACACCGGTGAGCAGGGTGAACAGGCGGTTGACGCCTAAGCTCGACTGTTTGCCGCCGCGCAGTTTCGGCAGCAGGTCTTCGGTCAGGGTGGTGGCCGCGGCGAGCAGGCCGGCGCTGGCGGTGGACATCATCGCCGCCAGAGCAGCAGCGATCACCAGACCACGGATGCCGTCCGGCAGCGACAGTTTGACGATGGCGGCGAAGGCGTTGTTGACGTTGTCCAGATCCGGGATCAGCACGTGCGCAGCCATGCCGATCAGCGCGCAGGCCAGCCCGTAGAGGATGCAATAGATACCGGCGATGCTGCCGGCGTACTGCGCGACTTTGGCGGTCTTGACGGTGAACACCCGTTGCCAGATGTCCTGACCGATCAGGATGCCGAAGAAGTAGATCATGAAGTAGGTGATGATCGTGTCCCAGCCGATGGTGGTGAAGTTGAACGCCGCTGCCGGCAGCTTCAGCACCAGTTCGTCCCAGCCGCCGACGCGGTACAGGCAGATCGGCAACAGGATGAACATCAGGCCCACGGTCTTGATGATGAACTGCACGATGTCGGTGAGGGTCAGCGACCACATGCCGCCGATGGCTGAGTAGATCACCACCACGCCACCGCCGAGCAATACCGATATCCAGAACGGCAGGCCGAACAGCACTTGCAGCACGGTGCCGATCGCCAGGATCGAGGTCACGCCGATCATCAGTGCGTAGGCCAGCATGATCGCCGCGCTCGCCGAGCGGGCCATCGGGTTGTAGCGTTTTTCCAGCACTTGGGTAACGGTGTAGATCTTCAGTTTCAACAGCGGTTTGGCGAGGAACAGGTTCAGCGCGACGATGCCGCAACCCAGTGCCGCGCACAGCCAGAAGCCGGAAATGCCATGCACATAGCCCAGACGCACGGTGCCGACGGTGGACGCGCCACCGAGCACGGTCGCGGCCATGGTGCCCATGTACAGGCTCGGGCCCAGGTTACGCCCGGCAACGAGAAAGTCCTCGTTGGTCTTGGCCTTGCGCATGCCGTAGTAGCCGAGCAACAGCATGCCGGCGGCGTAGATGAGGACGACGAATAAATCCAAAGCATGATGGCGTGTCTCCGATTGTCTTTTTTATGTGGAACGCTGAATCGAATGCCTCTCTGTGGCGGAGGGAGCTTGCTCCCGCTGGGCTGCGGAAG
>NZ_JABULD010000740.1:0-1088 GCF_014060985.1 Pseudomonas sp. MD195_PC81_125 | reverse complement strand
CTTGGCCAGCACTTGGCAGGACATCTACATTCAACAGCGAGAGCTGATAAAAATTGAGGATGCAGGCCCCGCTGTTAGGCAGCGCGCAGAACGCGACTTGCAGGTTGCACTAGATGTAATTACCAGCCTTGGCCTTTCTCCAGTTGAGGAAATGGAGGAGGCGGCAAATGACTAGACAGGCGGTGGGCCCTGACTCTCCTATTCGCTCCAGGTCGAAGACACTCGCCGCGCTCAACAAGGTCGTCGACGATCTAATTGCTGGTGACGAAAAGCTTTCCATCACATCCGTTGCCCGTGCCGCAGGTGTGACTCCGGGACTCATCCATAACACTTACCCAAGCATAGCGGAAAGGATTCGCAACATCGTTGGCAAGTCGGTGCGAGCCCAGCGAGACTCTAAGCATCAAGCGTTGATGAGCGAGAAAGAAAAGAACAGGGTGCTCCGTGCAGAGAATGATCAGCTTTTAGCGGAGGTAGCTCGGCTGGCTTCGGTTAACCAGCGACTAATATTCGAGATGATTCAGCTGAAGGCGGTTGCCAACGGTAAGGTCACCGCACTCCCTCTGAAACCAGGGCCCAACTAGGCCCTGATGGGGAGCCCACTGAATTCGGCAAAAATCGTAGACCACCACTTCAAGCGCCACGATCACGCCCGACTGTAGCTTGTTGACTGGTCAATCTGGTTCACGGGTGAAGCGATAGAACAGGTTCGGCTCGCTGACCACGTACAAATACCCTTCATTGTCGATGGTTACGCCTTCGGCCTGGGGTATGCCTTTCAGCAAACCAGCAAAACCTCTCGCCAGGGAGCGGAAACTCACCACCTTGCCCTCGTCGGTCATTTCAATCAGCAGTTTCGACTCGTCGCTGAGCAATATCAGATGGCCGCTCTGTTGATCGAAGACGACTGAAGACAGGTCAGTCGCAAACACCTTGTCTTTTACCAGGCTGGACAGGTCACGCACGTGCAAGGAAAAGCCTCCGGCCAGGCTGGCACGAAGGCCGCTCACTTCCAGCAATTGGCGAGGATCTCGCTCCTTGGTCACAAACAGGCGGTCGCCTTTCAGGTCGTAGGCGAGCCCTTCAAG
>NZ_JABULD010000739.1:0-629 GCF_014060985.1 Pseudomonas sp. MD195_PC81_125 | reverse complement strand
GCAAAGGCTTCGATCAGCGAGGTCTGCTCGCTGCTATCCAGGCTCAGTTGCCCGGTATTGTGATCGACCAGTTCAATCTGCCAGGCCATCAGGGTGAAACAGTCCTGAAGCGCATTCAGTGCCTGAGCGTGCAGATCGATAGAGTCCGGGGCATGATCGAGCAAGCTGTGAATGTGCAGGGAAAACTCGGAAATCGCTTCCAGTGCCAACGCTTCTGCACGGCTCGCCAGCTTGAGCAGGGTGCTGCGCATGCAGTCGATCGCATCCTTGTCGTTGCTGATCAATTGCAGGTGGCTCAGGCATTCTTCCGACTTGGCCAGGAGTGTTTCCGCTTCGACGAGAAATTCGGGAAAGCGTTGTGCCCAGTCTTTACGGTCGATTGGCATGCTTATCTCCACAGCGTCATGTCTGATGAGGGAATGCCGTGTGTGTCGACGATCATGAACCGTCGGGAGATCGCGCCCCCGCCGTGCAAGTGCACTGGCTGAGGTTTTCCAGAGGGTGGGTTTCCACTGACCTGCGATCGCACACAATAGCCTGACTCCGTTCATGCAATGAGAATGGCGTCACATTAATGGCTATTGGATATTGCGAACATCAGGTTGGGCCTGATTGTTACTAGGGGATTC
>NZ_JABULD010000335.1:0-3935 GCF_014060985.1 Pseudomonas sp. MD195_PC81_125 | reverse complement strand
GAAGACGACAGCGGCGTGGTACTTCGCTCATGAACATGCGCAAATTCAAACGCCGGCTCAATCGAATAATTCCCGGTGGCCGCCAGTTGGTCATCGGGGTTCCCTTCATCTGGCTGTTCCTGTTCTTCATGCTGCCGTTCTTCATCGTCCTGAAGATCAGCTTTGCCGAAGCCGATGTGGCCATTCCGCCGTACACCGAGATCTACACCTTCGCCGAGCAGAAGCTGCAACTGCTGCTGAACCTTGGCAACTACGCAATGCTCGGCGACGACGAGTTGTACATCGCCGCGTACCTTGGCTCGCTGAAGATGGCTTTCTTCAGCACGCTGTTGTGCCTGCTGATCGGCTACCCGATGGCCTACGCCATCGCCAGCGCCCGTAAAGAGCTGCAGACGGTGCTGGTGCTGCTGATCATGATGCCGACCTGGACCGCGATCCTGATCCGTGTGTATGCGTGGATGGGCATTCTCAGCAACAACGGCCTGCTCAACGGCTTCCTGATGAGCATGGGCTGGATCGACGAGCCGCTGCAGATCCTCAACACCAACCTCGCGGTGTACATCGGCGTCGTCTACTCGTACCTGCCGTTCATGATCCTGCCGCTGTACGCCAACCTGGTGAAGCACGATCACAGCTTGCTGGAGGCTGCTGCCGACCTCGGTTCGAGCACCTTCAACAGCTTCTGGAAAATCACCATTCCACTGTCCAAGAACGGGATCATTGCCGGCTGCATGCTGGTGTTCATCCCGGTGGTCGGTGAGTTCGTGATCCCGGAACTGCTTGGCGGCCCGGAAACCCTGATGATCGGTAAAGTGCTCTGGCAAGAGTTCTTCAACAACCGTGACTGGCCGGTGGCGTCCGCCCTGGCGGTGGTGATGCTGGCGATCCTGATTGTGCCGATCATCCTGTTCAACCGCAGTCAGGCCAAGGAAATGGAGGGTAAAGAATGAAGCGCTTCCGTTTCTCCAGCTTGATGCTGGTTCTGGGTCTGTTGTTCATCTACCTGCCGATGCTGATCCTGGTGATCTACTCGTTCAACGCCTCGAAACTGGTGACGGTATGGGGCGGCTGGTCGATCAAGTGGTATGTCGGCCTGCTCGACAACACGCAACTGATGGGCTCGGTGGTGCGCTCGCTGGAAATCGCCTGCTACACCGCGGTTGCCGCGGTGGCGCTGGGCACCCTCGCCGCGTTCGTCCTGACCCGCATCACCCACTTCAAGGGCCGCACGCTGTTCGGTGGCCTGGTCACCGCGCCGCTGGTGATGCCTGAAGTGATCACCGGTCTGTCGCTGTTGCTGCTGTTCGTGGCCATGGCGCAGATGATCGGCTGGCCGCAGGAGCGTGGCATCGTCACCATCTGGATCGCCCACACGACGTTCTGTGCAGCGTATGTGGCGGTGGTGGTGTCGGCGCGTCTGCGTGAGCTGGACCTGTCGATCGAAGAGGCAGCCATGGACCTCGGTGCGCGGCCGTGGAAGGTGTTCTTCCTGATCACCATCCCGATGATCGCGCCATCGCTGGCGGCGGGCGGCATGATGTCGTTCGCGCTGTCGCTGGACGACTTGGTGTTGGCGAGCTTCGTCTCCGGCCCGGGTTCGACGACGCTGCCGATGGAAGTGTTCTCGGCGGTGCGTCTGGGCGTGAAGCCGGAGATCAACGCCGTGGCCAGCCTGATTTTGCTAGCGGTATCGCTGGTGACCTTCCTGGTGTGGTTCTTCAGCCGCCGCGCCGAAGAAGCGCGCAAGAAAGCCATCCAGCAAGCCATCGAAGAAGGCGCCGCCGATTCGTGGAAACAACCGGACGTGCGCCGCGCGCCTGCGCCGGAAGCGGCCTGACGGGCAAAAAAGATCGCAGCCTGCGGCAGCTTCTACAGTGGATGCAATCTCTGTAGGAGCTGCCGCAGGCTGCGATCTTTTGCTTTTGGAGCTCAGGAAATCCAAGGGGATGTACGGATGACCTCGACAAAGTTCATCGGCCTGAACCCCGGCTCCTGATCCACCAGCACATCGCTCTTCACATTGCCGAACGTGGTCTGCGGACGATGGCGCAAGCCGTCGGCAAACGCGCAGATGATGCATTCCTTGAAACCTTCCCCGCGTGGATGCGCATGCACCACCGCCTCGCGCTGGGTACTGCTGAACGCCGCATAATCCATACCCAGCACGTCCATCTCGACACCCGCCGTCACCAGCGCCACAGTCGGCCGCAGATGTTTGGGCACGCCCGGCGTGGTGTGCAAGGCAATCGACAGCCAGACCTGTTCGATGTCGTCATCGCTCAGCCCGTATGGTTTGAGGAACGCCGTTGCCGCGTTGGCGCCATCCACTTCGAAACGCTCGTCATCACTGCGATAACCGTCGACCAGTCCGAGGTCGTGGAACATCGCGCCGACATACAGCAGCTCCGGGCTGTAGGTCAGTTGTTGGCGTTCGCCGCTCAGCGCACCGAACAGAAACACCCGGCGCGAGTGGTGATAGAGCAGGTCGGATTCGATGTCGCGAATGTATTCGGTGGTGGCCCGGGCGAGGGCGCTGTCGGGGATTTTGATGCCGGCAATGGTCGTGCTCATAAGGTGTTTCCTCGTCGAAAACGCCGTCGTGGCGCTGATGGACAAAGTCTGTTCCCCGAGGCACTGCACGGACAAACAACCCATGGCTGCGATCCTTGCCAATCGACCTGCAAATCGTGCCAACTCACTTAAAACAGCAGACACCGAACTTGTGGCGAGGGGATTCATCCCCGATGGACTGCGCAGCAGTTCCAAAACCTGCTATTTCAGCGAATCAGGTAAACCGCGCAGTGAGGATCTACGACTGCTGCGCAGCCGATCGGGGATGAATCCCCTCGCCACAAAGATCCCCAAGGAGGCTTATGAACAAAACCATCGCCATCGTGGTGTTCCCCGGCGTGCAGGCGCTGGATGTCAGCGGGCCGATGGATGTGTTCGCCGAGGCCAATCGTTTTCTGCCCCCCGAGGATCACTATCGGCTGGAGGTGATCGGCGTCGAGCATGGCCCGATGGCCTGTTCCAACGGTTTGAACCTCAGCGCTCACCGGCATTTCAGCGAGGCGCTCGACGCCTGGGACTTGCTGCTGGTCGCCGGCGGCCCGCAGTTACCGTTTCTGGATTTCGGCAAAGGCTTCGACACCTGGCTGCGCGAGGCCTGTGCCCGTGCGCGGCGATTTGGCTCGATCTGCAACGGCGCGTTCATGCTCGCGCGGGCGGGGCTGCTGGACGGGCGAACGGTAACCACCCACTGGAACGATGCCCAAGCGCTGGCGCAATTGTGTCCATCGGCGCGGGTCGAAGCCGATCGCCTGTATGTCGAGGACGGTGCACTCTATACCTCGGCCGGGGTTACGGCGGGGATCGATCTGTCGCTGTACCTGTTAGCCCGCGATCACGGCGCTGACGTGGCGCTGAGCGTGGCCAAACGGCTGGTGGTGTTCACCCAGCGCTCGGGCGGGCAGTCGCAGTTCAGCCCGTTCCTCACGCCGCATGCGGAGCCGACCTCGGCGGTGGCGATGGTGCAGTTGTACGTGCTGGCCAATCTCACCGGCGACCTGACGATTGCCGACTTGGCAAATGCGGCGAACATGAGCGCGCGCAATTTTTCCCGGGTGTTTGCCCGCGAGGCCCGGGTCACCCCGGCAGAGTTCGTCGAAAGTGCGCGAGTCGATGCGGCACGGGTGCTGCTCGAAAGCACCACGGCGCCGCTGAAGACTGTGGCTTATCAGTGCGGGTTTCGCGATGCGCAGCACATGCGCAGTGTGTTCAATCGCCGGCTGGGGGTGACGCCGCAGCAGTTCCGGCTGAATTTTGCCGGGCTGCTCTGAAGGCCTTGGATGTTCTTCAGGGCCCCATCGCTGGCAAGCCAGCTCCCACAGGTTTCTCGGGTGTTCACATAATCTGTGTTCACTGAAAATCCTGTG
>NZ_JABULD010000648.1:0-1899 GCF_014060985.1 Pseudomonas sp. MD195_PC81_125 | reverse complement strand
CGGCAGCTCCTACACCGATCCCCTGTAGGAGCTGCCGCAGGCTGCGATCTTTTGATCTTCAATGCAGCGCCTTCAGCTCCTCGATACTGATCTCACGCATCCGGAATTTCTGGATCTTGCCCGTCACCGTCATCGGAAACTCCTCCACAAACTTGAAATGACGCGGCGTCTTGAAGTGCGCGATGCGCTCCTTGCACCAGGTTTGCAGTTCCAGTTCGGAGGCATGGTGGCCGGGGTGGAATTTGATCCAGGCAACGATCTCCTCACCGTAACGCGAGCACGGGATGCCGATCACCTGTACGTCTGCCACCGCCGGGTGAGTGAAGAAAAACTCTTCCAGCTCACGCGGGTAAATGTTCTCGCCCCCGCGAATAATCATGTCTTTGTTACGCCCCGCGATATTCACGTAACCCTCATCGTTCATGCTCGCCAGGTCGCCGGTGTGCATCCAGCCCGCCTCATCGATGGCTTCGGCGGTGGCTTGCGGGTTGCTCCAGTAACCGAGCATCACGCTGTAACCACGGGTGCAGAGTTCGCCGATGGTGCCGCGCGGAACCAGGTTACCGGCCTCGTCGATGATTTTGCTTTCGAGTTGCGGCTGGGTGCGGCCGACGGTGGTCACGCGCAGTTCCAGCTCGTCCGATGGCCCGGTCTGCAGGGAGACAGGGCTGGTTTCGGTCATGCCGTAGGCGATCTGCACCTCGCTCATGTGCATTTCACTGATGACCCGGCGCATCACCTCGATCGGGCAAGTGGCGCCGGCCATGATCCCGGTGCGCAGGGTCGACAGATCGAACTCGGCGCGCTGCGGCTGATCAAGCATGGCGATGAACATGGTCGGCACGCCGTACAGCCCGGTGGCCTTTTCTTCGGCGACGGTTTGCAGGGTCAGTAGCGGATCGAACGCATCATTGGGGTAAATCATCGTACTGGCGTGAGTGATGCAGCCCAGGTTGCCCATGACCATGCCGAAGCAGTGATACAGCGGCACCGGGATCACCAAGCGATCGGCGGCGGTCAGACCGATGCTCTCGCCGACCATGTAACCGTTGTTGAGGATGTTGTAGTGACTGAGGGTCGCGCCCTTGGGGAAACCGGTGGTGCCGGAGGTGTACTGGATGTTGACGGGTTGGTCGAAGTGCAGGCTGTCGCTGCGTTCACGCAATTGTTCGGCAGAGACACTGGAGGCCAGATCTGCCAGTTGCGACCACGGGAGAAAACCCGAAGGCGGCTGTGCATCAAGGCTGATCAACCCGCGCAATTCCGGCAGGCGCTCGCTGCGCAGTTCACCGATGGATTGCTCGGCCAGTTCCGGCAGCAAGCCTTGCAACATGCCGTGATAGTTGGAGCTCTTGAACGCTCCCGCACAGACCAGCCACTGACAACCGGATTGCTTGAGTACGTATTCGAGCTCGGAACTGCGATAAGCCGGATTGATGTTGACCAGGATCACGCCGATCTTCGCGGTGGCGAACTGAGTGATGCACCACTGCGCGCCATTCGGCGCCCAGATGCCGAGCCGGTCACCGGCCTGCAAACCCAACGCCAGCAGCGCTCTGGCATGCACGTTCACCGCGTCGGCCAGTTGCCGCCAGGTGTAACGCAGCTGCTGGTGGCGCACCACCAGCGCCTCGCCGTCCGGGTACTGCGCGACGGTTTCGTCGAACTTCTGCCCGATGGTCATCGCCAGCAAGGCTTTGCTCTCGGAACCACGGGTGTAGCTGCGCTGCGGGTTTGCACTGGGTTGATCCATGACGACCCCTATTGTCTTTATTAGTGGGTTTACCGGAGCTCACTTTTTTTGCGGGTGGCCTTTGTGGCGAGGGGATTTATCCCCGATGGTGTGCGAAGCGCACCCTCAGTTTTTCCTGCTGAGCCGCATTCACAGGTTTTGGGTCG
>NZ_JABULD010000006.1:0-7436 GCF_014060985.1 Pseudomonas sp. MD195_PC81_125 | reverse complement strand
CTCCCACAGGTTCTCGTTTGTACGCAAAATTCATCAACGATTGAAAACCCTGTGGGAGCTGGCTTGCCAGCGATGGCGTCGGTGGTTTCACCGCATCACTCAGCCAGCACCCGCTCCAGCGTGCGCGTCACACCCACCTCACGCAAGCTGTTGCAGCACCACTCAAACGCCGCCACAAATGCCGCCGAACGTGGAATCGCCGTGCCGAAAATCTCCTCGACCGCCAACAACCGCTGAGTGATCAACGCATCATCCGCCACCAGTCCCTGACAAAATTCCGCCCGTGGATCCGGAATCGTATAGGTGTCGCCATTTTCATCCACGCCCTTCAGATACAACGCCCAGGCCGCCACCACCAACGCTGCGCGCCTGGTTTCCTGGCCATCGGCAATCAAGCGATTGATCGTCGGAATGGTGAATTTCGGAAACTTCGATGAACCGTCCGAACACACCCGCTCCAGTTGATCGGCAATCGCCTGATTGGAAAAGCGCGCCACCAGCGTGTCCTTGTAGTCGGTCAGGTCGATGCCCGGCACCGGCGCCAGTTGCGGGGTGACGTCAAGGTCCATGTAGGCGCGCATGTAGCGTACGAACAGTGGGTCGTTCATGGTCTCGTGGACGAAGCGATAGCCCTTCAAAAAACCCAGGTAAGTCAGGGCCAGGTGGCTGCCGTTGAGCAGTTTGATCTTCATCTCTTCGTAGGGCGAAACGTCATCGGTGAACTGCACGCCAACCTGTTCCCAGGCCGGGCGACCGTTGACGAACTTGTCTTCCAGCACCCATTGCACAAACGGCTCGCAGACCACCGGCCAGGCATCGTCGACGCCGTGTTTGTCGGCTAGTTGCAGGCGGTGCGCGGTGCTGGTCATCGGTGTGATGCGATCGACCATGGCGTTGGGAAAACTGACGTACTGCGCGATCCAGTCACGCAGCCCCGGGTCACGCAGGGTGGCGAAGGCCAGCAACGCCTTGCGGGTCACCGCGCCGTTGTGCGGCAGGTTATCGCAGGACATGATCGTGAACGCTGGTGTGCCCGTGTCACGGCGTTTTTCCAGCGCCGCACAGAGGAAGCCGAACACGGTTTTTGGCGCCAGCGGATGGGCCAGATCGTGCTGAATCTGCGGCAGGTGCGCCATGAACTCGCCGTTGCTGTCGTCGATGCAGTAACCGCCCTCGGTGATGGTCAGCGAGACAATGCGGATCTGCGGATCGGCGAGTTTGTCGATCAGCACCTGCGCGCCGTCTTCGGCCAGAAGCATGTCGCGAATCGCACCGATCACCCGCACTTCGGTGTCGTCGCTGTCGCCGAGTTCGAACAGGGTGAACAGGTAATCCTGCTCTTTGAGATCGTCGCGGGCACGGCGGTCCTCAGTGCGCAGGCCAACGCCGCAGATTGCCCAGTCCAGCGCCTGACCGGTATTCATCAGTGCATCGGTGTAATACGCCTGATGCGCGCGATGGAAGCCGCCGACGCCAATGTGCGCGATGCCCTGGCGGGTGTCGCTGAGGCTGTAGGCCGGCAGTTGCACCTCGGGGGCGAGGCGCTGCAGATTTTGCTTATTGAGTTTCATCGGACAAGTCTCGAAATTCAGGCCGCGGCGCGCAGTGGGCGGGTCAGCGCCACGCCATTGACGTCGAACAGGTGGCAATGGCTGGCGTCCAGGTGCAGGTTCAGTTGCTCGCCGTAGCGGCTCGCCAAGTCACCGCGCACACGCATGGTCAGGGCTTCGCCGGCGTTGCTGGTGACGTGGCAGAAGGTGTCGCTGCCCAGGCGTTCGCTGACGTCGGCGGTGACTTGCAGGGTGCAGTCGCCCGGTTGCGCCAGCTCCAGATGCTCCGGACGAATGCCCAGGGTCACCGCGCTGCCGACGCTTAGATTGGCGGCATTGAACGGCAGGGTGATGCGTGTACCGGCGTCCAGCGAGACTTCGCAGCTCTGGCCGTCGATGCGGGCGATCTTGCCCTTGAGGAAGCCCATTTTCGGCGTGCCGAGGAACCCGGCGACGAACAGGTTGGCCGGGTTGTGATAGAGGTCCAGCGGCGAGCGACCTGCTCGATTTTGCCGCCATTGAGCACCACCACCTTGTCAGCCATGGTCATCGCTTCGACCTGGTCGTGGGTCACGTAGATCATCGTGGCTTGCAGGTCCTTGTGCAGGCGCAGCAGTTCCAGACGCATTTGCACGCGCAGGGCGGCGTCGAGGTTGGACAGCGGCTCGTCAAACAGGAAGATTTTCGGATTGCGCACGATGGCGCGGCCGATGGCAACCCGTTGCCGTTGGCCGCCGGAGAGCTGTTTCGGCTTGCGTTCGAGCATCGGCCCGAGTTCGAGAATCCGCGCCGCTTCGCCGACCTTTTTCTCGACTTCGGCTTTTGGCACACCGGCCAGATCAAGGGCGAACGACATGTTTTTTCTTCACGGTCATGTGCGGGTACAGCGCGTAGGTCTGGAACACCATCGCCAGATCGCGCTTGGCCGGACTGACTTCGGTGATGTCGCGGCCATCGAGTTCGATGGTGCCGCCGCTGACTTCTTCCAGCCCGGCAATCAGCCGCAGCAGGGTGGATTTGCCGCAGCCGGACGGGCCGACGAAGACCACGAACTCCTTGTCGTTCACCTCAAGGTCGATACCCTTGATGATGGAGAAACCTTCGAAGCCTTTTTGCAGATTCTTGATTTTCAGGTTGGCCATGGTGATGGGCCTCCGCATTGTTGTTTTTTTAAGATCAAAAGATCGCAGCGTGCCGCAGCTCCTACACGATTTATTCGGTGGGCAGTTGACCGTCCCACCCGCCGCCCAGCGCTGCAATCAATTGCACACTGGCGATCAGCCGGCTCTGCAGGATATTGAGAACGGTGCGTTCGTTGCTCAGCGCTGTGGCTTGCACCACAACCACATCGATGTAGGCAATCAAGCCGGCCTTGTACTGGTTCTGGGTCAGGCGCAACGAGTCGCGCGCCGCATCCAGTGCTTCCTGACGCACCGCCGCCTCGTCTTCATATACCTTCAGTTGCACCAGATAGTTTTCCACTTCGCGGAAACCATCGAGCACCGTCTGGCGGTACTTGGCGACGGTCTGGTCGTACACCGCCTCGGTACGGTCAACCTCGGCCGAACGGATGCCACCGTCGAAGATCGGCAAGTCCAGCTTCGGCCCGACCGACCAGAAACGGTTGGGTATGGTCAAAAGATTTTTCGAAGTACTGCTGCTGTAGCCGCCGCTCATGCTCAACGTCAGATCCGGGTAATAGGCGGCTTTGGCCACACCGATATTGGCGTTGGCAGCGATCACCGAGCGCTCCGCCGAGGCAATGTCCGGGCGCCGTTCCAGCAACTGCGACGGCAGGCTCAGAGGAATTTGCGGCAGGTTCGGGATGTTCTGGGTCTCGGCGATGCTGAACTCGGCCGGCGCCTGCCCGGTGAGCACGGCGATAGCGTTTTCGAATTGCGCCCGTTGCCAGATCAGGTCCACCAGATCGGCCTGGGTGGTTTTCAACTGGGTCTGTGCTTGCGCCACCGCATCGCGGCCGGAGATCCCGGCGCGGTACTGGTTCTGGGTCATTTGCAGGGATTTCTCGTAGGCCGCGACCGTGGCCTCAAGCAAGCGTTTCTGCTGATCGATCACCCGCAGTTGCAGGTAGTTCTGCACCAGTTCCGACTGCTGGCTCAGACGCATCGCGGCCAGATCGGCGAAGCTCGCCTGGGCGCTGGCCTCGTTGGCTTCCAGGCCTCGGCGCAATTTGCCCCAGATATCCGCTTCCCAACTCACGCCCAACTGCGCGTTGTAGGTATCGCGAATCCCGCTGGCGGAACTGCTCAGGCTCGAACTGCTGCTGCCGGTGCCCTGACTGGAGCGGGTCTTGCCTACGCTCAGGTCGACACTGGGGTAAAACGCCCCACGGGCACTGCGCACCAAGGCCTGGGCCTGACGGTACTGCGCTTCGGATTGCGCCACGGTCTGGTTGGAACTGTTGAGTTTCTCGATCAGGCCATTGAGCTGCTGATCGCCATACAGCTCCCACCAGGCACCGCGCGCCAGCGCGTCACTCGGATTGGCCTGGCGCCAGCCCTCGGCCTCTTTGTACTGTGCAACCTCGGCAGTCTGCGGGGCGCTGATAGTCCGGGCCGACGGCGCAGGCACTGAGCATCGCCACGCACAGCGACAGGCTCAACAGGCGCGAACCGCGCGCAGTGGCCAGATTGAGAAGCGAACGGTCGGTCATAGCGGAGTTTCCAGAGCAGCGTCAGTACGCACGCCACGCCACTTGTTGAAGCGGTGGCGCAGCTTGTCGAGATAGAGGTAAACCACAGGCGTGGTGTAAAGGGTCAGGACCTGACTGAAGATCAGGCCGCCGATGATGGTCAGGCCCAGGGGCTGGCGCATTTCCGCGCCTTCCGCGCGGCTGAGCAACAGCGGCAAGGCACCGAGAATGGCCGCCAGGGTGGTCATCAGAATCGGCCGCAGCCGTTGCAGGCAGGCGCTACGGATCGACTCCAGCGGCGACAGGCCCTGATGGCGCTCCAGTTGCAACGCCAGGTCGATCATCAGAATGGCGTTTTTCTTCACCACCCCGATCAGCAGGAACAGTCCGAGCAGCGAAATCAGACTGAATTCGCCGCCCAGCGCGTAGATCGAGAGCAACGCGCCGACCCCGGCCGAGGGCAAGGTCGAGAGGATTGTCAGCGGGTGAATGTAGCTTTCATACAGCACACCGAGCACCAGATACACCGCGAGCAGTGCACCGAGGATCATGAACGGCTGGCTCTTCTGCGTCGCGGCAAAGGCATCGGCGGTGCCGGCCATTTTCGCGATCACGTCTTCTGGCAGACCGACCTTGGCAATCGCCCGCTCGATGGCGGCACTGCCCTGCTCCACAGTCACGCCTTCGGCCATGTCGAAGGCGATGCTTTCGGAGGCGAACTGGCCTTCGTGGCTGACGCGGTCGTCTTCCAGGCTGTTTTCGTAATGGGCAATGGTCGACAACGGAATCCGCGCACCGTCAGCGGTAATCACCTGCACCTGATTGAGGGTCACCGGATCCTGCGCGTACTTCTGATTGACCTCCATCACCACCTGATACTGGTTGAGGCTGTCGTAGATCGTCGAAATCTGCCGCTGGCTGTAGGCGTTGTTCAGCACCGCCGTGACCATGTTCATGTCGACCCCGAGGCGCTTGGCCTGATCGCGGTCGACGATCAGCGTCACCTGCTGCGCACCGCGTCCTTCGCGGGCATCAATCGCAGTCAGCTCCGGCAGTGCGCGCAGCGCAGTCACCACTTTCGGGTACCACTCGCGCAGGGCGCCCAGGTCCCCGCTTTGCAGGATATAGCTGTATTGCGAGGTGGTCTGTTCGCGACCGCCGCCGAACTGCAGGTCCTGATCCGCCATCAGCATCAACTGGGCCCCGGGGACCTTGGGCATCTCCTTGCGCAGGCGTTCGATGACTTTCTGCGCCGACAGGTTGCGTTCCTTGATCGGTTTCAGGCGCACCAGCATGAACGCGTTGTTGGTGCCGTTGGTGCCGCCGATGAACCCGGCCACGCTCTCCACCGCTTCGTCCTTGAGCACGGCGCGGCGGAAGGTTTCCATTTTCGGCTGCATCACGCTGAACGACAGACCGTCGTCACCCCGCACGAAACCGATCAACTGTCCGGTGTCCTGCTGCGGCATGAACGTCTTCGGCACCACCACGTACAGCGCGACGTTGACACCTACGGTGATGATGAGGCTGAGCAAGGTCAGACGCCGATGGCGCAACACCCAGTCGAGGCTGGTCGCATATTTGCCGACCATCCAGTCGTTGGTCTTGCGGCTCCAGCGTTGCAGGCGGTTGTCCTGGCCCGGCGTATGCGGTTTGAGCCAGCGCGCGCAGAGCATCGGCGTCAACGTCAGCGAGACCACCAGCGACACCACGATCGCCGCCGCCAGGGTGATGGAAAACTCGCGGAACAGGCTCTCGACAATGCCGCCCATGAACAGGATCGAGAGGAACACCGCCACCAGCGACACGTTCATCGACAACAAGGTAAAACCGACTTCCTTGGCCCCGAGGTACGCGGCCTTCATCGGTTTGACGCCTTCGTCGATGTGCCGGGAAATGTTTTCCAGCACCACGATGGCATCGTCCACCACCAGCCCGGTGGCCAGAATCAACGCCATCAGCGACAGGTTATTCAGCGAAAAACCGTAGAGGTACATCACCGCGAACGTGCCGACCAGCGACACCGGCACCGCCAGCGTCGGAATCAGCGAGGCGCGGAAGTTACCCAGGAACAGGAACACCACCAGAATCACCAGCGCCACAGCGATCAGCAAGGTCATTTCCGCTTCGTGGAGGGTGGCCTTGATCACCGGGGAGCGGTCCATCGCCAGATTCAGCTTCACGCTGGCCGGCAGCACCGCTTGCAAGGCCGGCAACTGCGCCTTGATCTCGTTGACCGTCTCGATGATGTTGGCGCCGGCCTGGCGGTTGATCACCAGCAACACCGCCGCGTCATCGTTGAAGAAACCGCTGTTGTAACGGTCTTCGACGCCGTCGCTGACCTTGGCCACGTCCTTCAGACGCAGGGCCGCGCCGTCCTTGTAATGGATGATCAGCGACTCGTAATCCTTGGCTTTTTCCAACTGGTCGTTGGCCTGGATCTGCCACAGGCGCTCGCCGTCTTCGACCGAGCCCTTGGGCCGGCGCACGTTGGCCGCGGCGATGGTCTTGCGCACATCGTCGAGCGCCACGCCGTACTGGTTGAGCGCCTGCGGTTCGAGTTCGATACGCACCGCCGGCAGCGAACTGCCACCGATCTGCACCTCACCCACGCCCTGCACCTGGGACAGGCTCTGCGACAGGATGGTCGAGGCCAGGTCGTAGAGCTGGCCTTTTTCCAACACATCCGAGGTCAGCGACAGCACCATGATCGGCGCCTGCGACGGGTTGACCTTCTTGTAGGTCGGCATGCTGCGCATCCCGCTCGGCAACAGGTTGCGCGAAGCGTTGATGGCTGCCTGCACCTCGCGCGCTGCGCCGTTGATGTCGCGGTCAAGGTCAAATTGCAGAATGACCCGGGTCGACCCCTGGCTGGAACGGCTGCTCATGGTGTTGACGCCGGCAATCGCGCCGAACGAGCGCTCCAGCGGCGTCGCCACCGTGGACGCCATCACTTCGGGACTGGCACCGGGCAGACTGGCCTGGACCACGATCACCGGAAAGTCCATTTGCGGCAGCGGCGATACTGGCAGCAGGCCGAAACTGACGCCGCCCAGCAACATGATCGCCAGGCTCAGGAGCATGGTCGCGACCGGACGCTTGATGAAAGGACCGGACAAGTTCATTGACCG
Organism: Pseudomonas sp. MD195_PC81_125; assembly: GCF_014060985.1. Taxonomy (NCBI): domain Bacteria; kingdom Pseudomonadati; phylum Pseudomonadota; class Gammaproteobacteria; order Pseudomonadales; family Pseudomonadaceae; genus Pseudomonas; species Pseudomonas sp. MD195_PC81_125. The sequence continues at coordinate 102 of NZ_JABULD010000006.1, read as the reverse complement.
CAATCCCCATCAACACACCTACCCACTGTGGGAGCGAGCCTGCTCGCGAAGACGGTCTGACATTCAACCTTGATGGTGACTGATCCAGCGCTTTCGCGAGCA
>NZ_JABULD010000738.1:0-4185 GCF_014060985.1 Pseudomonas sp. MD195_PC81_125 | reverse complement strand
TATCATGTCTTGCTTCGGGATACGACACTGGAGGAAATGAATGATTTCAACCCTGGAGCTGCGCAGAATCATTGAAGAGAGCTTTCGACCGCTGGAGTGCCAATGCACTTTAGTGACTGGAAATTCACTACAGGTCCGAGTGACTGATCCCGCGACGGGCAGCGTCGATCTGCTTGTCACTGGAATTTCGACGAATACATTGGTCAGTCCTCGGGCGATCTCAGAGCTGATTGCTGAGCTTCGGTACGATCTGGCGACCAACAAACAAAGAAACCTGTCGGGTATCGCTGCCACCCGTTGATAGTTGTAGGTGCCGAGGGCTTAGCCAATCCTAAGCCCTCATCGCGACTGCTAGGGCATTGGCGTTTCCGCCGGAGGCAGCGCGGCGGGCTTTTGGATGTCCTGCGTTACGGATGCAGTTTCCGTGCACTCAAGATTCACCTCTTCCTCTTCTCCCATCGTGCTGTAACGCTTGCGTAACTCACGCAGCTCCTTGGTATCCAGATGATCCAATGACATGAAGGCGTTCTGGGCGTCCTTTGTTGCTCGGATCAGTTCATCGAGTTTCAGGTGCAAGATGTCGTTATCCCTGTTCTGTGTGTTCTGGATGAGGAATACCATCAGGAAGGTGATGATCGTTGTTGACGTGTTGATGATCAGTTGCCAGGTGTCGTTGTAGTGAAAATACGGACCCGTTAACGCCCAAGCGATGATCAGCAGAATAGCTATCAGAAAGGTTTTCGAGCTGCCGGCCCAGTTCGAGAGTGCTTGGCAAAACTTTGCGAATTTCATGACCATAAATCCAAGTGGGAGATGCCATTTCGACCACGCAAACTCTATGAAATTCTTTGTTACATATGTCTTCTCTCTCCTCGCAATTCCTCCATCGGAAACGCTCCTAACTCTGATAGCGGTTGAGCTGACTGATCACGCAAAAGTTTGCGAAGCCTCCGAGGAAGGCCGACGACTGGCGATTAAAGTCTCAAAAAAAAGTCATTCCGCGCCGCTTGTCGCCGTGACTGAAAACAAATTGCAATTACTCACACGGAATTCGCTTCAGATGTCTGTGAGCTCGCATTCGATCTTTCTCGAATGAGCATCGAGCCTCGTCTGACCTGAGGAGATTTGTCATGTTTCTACATAACAAGCGACTTCAATACACCGTGCGGGTTGCCGAGCCCAATCCAGGCTTGGCCAATCTGTTACTTGAACAATTTGGCGGCGCACAGGGAGAGCTCGCGGCGGCATCGCGATACTTCACCCAAGCGCTGGCCGAAGATGATCCGGGCCGTAAAGACCTGCTGATGGACATTGCGACAGAGGAGCTAAGCCACCTCGAAATCGTCGGCTCCATCATCGTTATGTTGAACAAGGGTGCCAAAGGCCGAATGGCCGAGGGCGTTGAAGAAGAAGGTGAGTTGTACCGGGCCATCAATGGTGCGGGCAACGATTCGCACATCACCAGCCTGCTGTATGGCGCCGGCGCACCGCTGACCAACTCCGCCGGCGTGCCTTGGTCGGCAGCCTATGTCGATACGATCGGTGAGCCGACGGCCGACTTCCGCTCCAACATTGCTGCCGAGGCTCGCGCAAAAATCGTCTATGAGCGGCTGATGAACGTGACGGACGATCCTGGCGTTAAAGAAGCACTGGGCTTTCTTATGACCCGCGAAATCGCCCACCAACTGTCCTTCGAAAAAGCACTCCACGCAATCCAGCCGAACTTCCCGCAGGGCAAGCTCCCCGGCATGCCGGAGTTCACCAACGTGTACTTCAACATGTCGCAAGGGGAAGGCAGCACCCGTGGTCCGTGGAACCAGGGCGACGATTGGGAGTACGTGGAAAACCCCGCGCCTGCCGTGGACGGCGGTGACGGTACCGCCAGTGTTCAACTAAGCGCTGAAGAAGAGGAACTGCTGCTGGATATGAAGGCACGAACCATGTCCGACCCGGACAGCAATCCTATCACCGGCGCCGATCTTGGCGCGGGTGTTCAGGGTGAACCGAACGCTTGATGACCAATACCGCACGCCACAACGGCGTGCGGTTTCTTTATCCATGCAATCCGAGGTACACGGCATGAATTCGAATACCGGCGTTTTCAACAATGACCTGGCGCAGTCCTTGTCCGATCGCTTCAACGCAACCGCTGCATCCTTTGATCGGACCGCTATGCGGATCGCCCAGACGTTGCGTCACTCGACCGCCAACGCCACAGGGAAACATCCAGCCGGACGATAGGAGGCGACATGTCACTTTCCTCATCGTCTGCGAGACCCTCACTGCGCAATTGGTTGGGCATGGCATCCAGTGGCGGTTGGCCTGGGGTGCTGTTTTGGTCGACGCTCCTGCTGGTCACTGGTTTGCTGTTGTTCAGTGGTTACTCGGCGCTGGTAGGGGCTGAAAAGGAAAATCTGCGTCTGGCGGCATTAGGAGGGTTGTCTGGATTCGCCGCGACCACCCTGGGCGCTGTGGTGGCGATCATCCTTCGCGATATTGCCTCGCGTACCCAAGACATCATGCTGGGGTTCGCCGCCGGCATGATGCTGGCAGCGAGCTCTTTCTCGTTGATTCTTCCGGGCATTGAGGCCGCTCAGGCACTGTGTGGAAACCAGCTACTGGCCGCCTGTGTTGTGGTGTTTGGACTGGCTCTGGGTGTGGCATTGATGATCGGTCTAGATCGTTTCGTGCCTCACGAGCATCAGGAAAGCGGCAGGCGCGGACCGGACTCTCAACGGTTCAATCGGGTGTGGTTGTTTGTCCTGGCCATCACCCTGCACAACCTGCCGGAGGGCATGGCCATCGGCGTCAGCTTTGCCAATGGCGATATGAAAGTGGGCCTGCCGCTGACGACGGCCATCGCCATTCAAGACATCCCGGAGGGGCTCGCCGTTGCACTGGCTTTGCGCGTCACCGGTATCTCTGCTTGGCGGGCAGCGTTGATCGCCATCGGTTCCGGTTTGATGGAACCCTTGGGCTCAGTGGTCGGACTCGGCGTATCGAGTGGTTTCGCCTTGGGTTATCCAATTGCCTTAGGTCTCGCAGCCGGCGCGATGATCTTTGTGGTGTCCCACGAAGTCATTCCTGAAACACACCGTAACGGCCACGAGACACCTGCGACCCTCGGTCTGATGTTGGGATTCGGGGTGATGATGTTCCTCGATACCGCACTGGGCTAATGGGATGAACACTTCATCTGGGAAGCGAAAAAATCTTGGAACGCCTCTTAAAAGAGCTTGGTCAGTTTTCATGATCACCACGATGGCGGACGAGCAATCCTCATCACGCCTCGGGTAAACATCCATTGACCAGAAGGAAGTTAGAAATGGCTAGGAAAACTGTTGAAGACTTGTTCATCCATGAACTCTCCGATGTTTACAGCGCCGAGAAACAGATCACCAAAGCGTTGCCGCGCCTAGCGCGGGCGGCGACCAATCCGCTGCTTGCCGAAGCCTTCACCTCGCACCTTGAAGAAACACAGGGCCAAATCGAACGTATCGATCAGCTGGTCGAGCTGACTGGACTGAAGCTCAAACGCATGAAGTGCGTTGCGATGGAGGGCCTGGTCGAGGAGTCCAAAGAGCTACTGGACGAAATCGACAAAGGTGCGGTGCTGGATGCAGCACTGATCGGCGCTGCGCAAAAGGTCGAGCACTACGAAATCGCCAGTTACGGCACGCTGATCGCGATGGCCAAGCACCTGAAACTCGACGATGCCGCTGCATTGCTGGAGGCCACCCTAGCTGAGGAGAAAGGCGCCGACGAGAAGCTGTCGAAGATCGCGGAGCAAGGCGGTAACCAGGCTGCGACCCTCGAGAAAAAATAAAGATTCAAATTGAGCGGTAAGAACGCCACGGCGACTTTCGTTACCGTGGCGTTCTTTTAGCCAAGCTGACCGCGCCTTATCCAAGCCGGATACTTTATGGATCGCCGGTGCAGCGGTTGCCCTGCTTCTGGACCTTTATGGGCCATCCCACTGGAACACAAAAATAGATGATCATCGTTGCAGGTCCTTTCTGAGGTAAACGCGTTGCCAAGAATCCTGACTTCACCGACCAGCGAGGCCGAGTTGACCGAACACAACGCCAAGATGTTCGGATCGCCCAAAGAACGGTTGGAATTTTATCGTCGCGAAATTCATTACGAGACCTCGATCCTGGCCAACCGGACTGACGCCTATCTGGC
>NZ_JABULD010000029.1:0-20854 GCF_014060985.1 Pseudomonas sp. MD195_PC81_125 | reverse complement strand
TTGGTCGGATTGGCCGGCGGCGTGATCGTTTCGGCAGCCGGTGCAGGATCTGCACTCGGTGCCGGGGTGATCGGCGCGGATTCCGCAGGCGGCACCACGGGTTCGGAACCCGCTGGCGTCGGTGCAACCGTGGCCGGCGCAGGCGTCACTGCAGGAGTGGCCGGCGTCATGGTCTGGGCTGGCTCGACAATGCCGGGTGGCGGTGGCGCTGGCGCTGTCTCGACTGCCGGGGCAGGTGTTGTCGGCGCTACAGCCGCAGGCTTCGGCTCCGGGACACCCAGATCAGTCTTGGGTTTTTCTTCGATGTGCGCGGCTTTCTTCGCATCGGCTGGCAGGAACAGCTCAACCAGGGTGAAGAAACGCTCGTAGAACTTCTGCGACGTCACGGTCTCACTGGCCACCTTGACCATCGAATCATCGGACGAGCCGATCGGCATCGACACCGAACCCAACACGCCGACCCCGAGGCTGGCGGAGTTGTTGGTCTTCTTCAACGCGTAGCGATCCTGCAAGGCATTGGCGAACACCGTGGCATGGTGTTTGGAACTGCCGTCTTCGGTACACACTACGTTGAAGCTGATCTCCATGTGGGTTTCACCGGTTTGCTGGAAGCTTTTGTGGCCACTGATCAGTTTCGGGTCACTGCTGGTGATGATATAGCCCTGGCTGAGCAACGCACGACGGGCCGCTTCGCAGCTCGCGGTGTCAGCCACCGGATAATTGCGCGAGAACGTGCCGGAATCATCGAAGTTCTCATGCTCATAGATCGGCTTGTCCTTCGAACAGCCAGCAACAGCGGTCAACAACAGCGCCAACCCAACGACACGCATGGGAGTTGAAATCAACATTGAACATCCTGAGGGAAAACAGTCCGGGGCGTATTGTGCAACAGAACTTGGCCCTGCGGCGCATGGATTGTGTCTTAAAGCCGTTACAACCCTATTGACCATGGTTTGCCGGAAAAAGTCGCAGCCACTCGCCGCAAGGGCAAAACGGCCAGCCGCCACACCCGAAGCAACGGAACCGGCCAAATCCCAAGCATAAAAAAGCCCCGATCATCAGATCGGGGCTTTCCTGTTACCACTCAGTCAAACATCAATAGCGCTTGATATCCGCCTGACTCTCCAACTGCTTACGGAACGCCGCGAAATCCTGCTGACCTTCACGCGAAGCAAGGAAGCGACGGTACTGCGCCTTCTCTTCATCAGTCGGCGCTACTGCTTCATTCACACCGTCCAGGCGCACGATCATCAGGCTACCGTCCTGCAAGGTCACGCTGCTGAACGTCGGCTTGCCCTTGGCCGCCGGTTTCGGCATACGGAATAACGCCTGCAGCACAGTCGGATCAACCCCTTCCTGAGCACGAGTGGCCGCCGTGACAACCTTCCAGTTCTGACCCTCGACAGCCTTGTCCAGCGCAGTCTTGCCATCGCGCAGACTGGCGATCAGCTGGTCGGCCTTGGTCTTGGCCGCAGCACTGGCATGCTCTTTGGTCAACTGCGCGCGGATCGCCGTGTTGACGGCTTCCAGAGGCAACTGCTCAGGCTTCAGGTGTTCCTTGGCACGCAGCACGACCACGGTTTCCGGGTCCAGCTCGATGCCGGTGCTGTTGGCGTTTTCTTCCAGCACTTCCTGGCTGAATGCAGCGCTCACCACAGCACGGTTGGCCGCAATGCCTTCGCCACCTTCACGGCCGAACGGCTTGGAAGTGTGCACAGTCAGTTTCAGATCTGCCGCTGGCTGGGCCAGGTCAGACGCTTCGAACGCCGAGTCTTCCAGTTGCTTGGTCGCCTCGACAAAACGCTGCTCGACCTGTTGAGTCTTCAGCTCGCGGGTCAGCTTGTCTTTCAGGCTGGCCAGGGTCGGAACTTCTGGCGCTTCAACACCCAGCAGCTTGATCAGGTGGTAACCGAAGTCGGTACGCACCGGCTCGGACACCTGGTCCTTGTTCAACGCGTACAGGGCTTTTTCGAAGGCTGGGTCATAGACGCCAGGACCGGCGAAACCGAGATCACCGCCATTGTTGGCCGAGCCCGGATCCTGCGAGAACTCCTTGGCCAGCGCTTCGAATTTCTCGCCCTTGGCCAGACGCGCCTGGACTTCTTCGATCTTGGCCTTGGCCTGAGCGTCGGTGGTCTTGTCGTTGACTTCGATCAGGATATGCGCGGCGCGGCGCTGTTCCGACAGGTTGGCGATCTCTTTCTGATACGCCGCCTGCAGGTCTTCGTCCTTGACCGCAACCTGGTCGAAGAACGAAGACTTCTTCAGCTCGACGTAATCGACAACCACCTGCTCGGGGGTCATGAACTCCTTGGCGTGCTCGTCGTAGTAAGCCTTGACCTCATCGTCGGTCAGTTTGACCGCGGCCGGATCGGCCTTGACGTTCAGCGAAGCGAAATCGCGGGTCTGCTTTTCCAGACGGGCGAATGCCAGCACTTCAGCGTCGGTGACGAAACCGCTGCCGGCAACACCGGCACGCAACTGACCGATCAGCATTTCCTGAGCCAGCATCTGGCGGAATTGCATGCGGGTATAGCCCAGTTGACGGATCACCTGATCAAAGCGCTCGGAGCTGAACTTGCCGTCCACCTGGAATTCAGGGGTCTGCAGGATCACCTGATCCAGTGCACCTTCGGAGAAAGCGAATTTCGATTGTTCTGCGCCTTGCAACAGCAGCTTGCGATCGATCAGCCCTTTGAGGGCCGATTCGCGGAGCATTTTTTTCGTCAAGCAAGGAAGCATCGAAATCCTTGCCCAGCTGTTGCATCAGCTGACGGCGTTGCATGTCAACGGCCTGGCTCAGCTCGTTCTGGCTGATTTCTTCACCATTGACCTTGGCCGCATCGTTGGTGTGCGTCGTGGCCTTGAAAATAGCGTCGAAACCGGTCAGAGCCATCAGTGCAACGATGACCCCGATAATGGTCTTGGCAATCCAGCCTTGTGAATTGTCCCTGATATTCTGCAGCATGCGTCCCCCAGAAACGGTTGAACTTCAAAAATTTGGCAACCGTGGAGCGTGGGTAGAATCCGGATAGAAGAAAGGCGCATCCGAGGATGCGCCTTCTCGTAACTGGCGGAGCGGACAGGGCTCGAACCCTCGATCCCGGCGTTACAGGCAGCTGTTCCAGCGACCTGCTCTACCGCTCCGCTGCCAAGTCAGGCATGACCCCGACCCGGATGGGTAAAAACCTGAAACAAACTAACTTAGTTAACAGCTTCTTTCAGTGCTTTACCGGCTTTGAAACCTGGCTTTTTAGCAGCCGCGATTTGCAGCGTCTTGCCGGTCTGTGGGTTACGACCAACGCGAGCTGGACGATCAGTCACGGAGAAAGTGCCGAAACCAACCAGAACAACGGAGTCGCCGGCCTTCAGAGCGCCAGTGACGGATTCGATAACAGCGTCCAGCGCACGGCCAGCAGCAGCTTTCGGGATATCAGCGGATGCAGCGATAGCATCAATCAGTTCCGACTTGTTCACTCTAAGTCCCCTTATATCTATTTTGAGATGATTCTAAGTTTTTTGGTGAAAGCAAAAACGAGTGCTGAATGGCCTACAGACACTTAAGAGCCGCTTTATAACAAGGGCTCTAAAAAGCTGTCAAGGAAGCCCCCCAGGCAAAAACGTATTAATGCGTGCTAATTCTTTCCTTTGAATCAGACTCACGTTTTTCGTCCTTGGAAACTATCTCCGGAGCCACATCCGGCAAGGGCTCCGGCGCGTATTGCAGCGCAATTTGCAGGACCTCGTCAATCCATTTAACCGGTTTAATCTGCAGATCCTGCTTGATATTGTCAGGAATCTCCTTCAGATCGCGCACGTTCTCTTCCGGAATAATCACGATCTTGATTCCACCGCGGTGAGCGGCAAGCAGTTTTTCCTTCAGACCACCGATTGCCAGCACTTGACCACGCAGGGTGATTTCGCCAGTCATGGCGACATCGGCGCGCACCGGAATCCCGGTCAATGCCGATACCAATGCCGTGCACATGCCGACACCTGCGCTTGGACCGTCTTTCGGCGTCGCGCCTTCCGGCATGTGAATGTGGGTATCGCGCTTCTCATGGAAGTCCAGCGGAATGCCCAGGCTCTTCGCACGGCTGCGCACAACGGTCAGGGCTGCAGTGATCGATTCGACCATTACATCACCCAACGAACCGGTCTTGATCAGTTGACCTTTGCCCGGAACCACAGCCGCTTCGATGGTCAGCAATTCGCCGCCTACCTGCGTCCACGCCAGGCCAGTTACCTGTCCGATCTGATCCTGCTGCTCGGCCAGACCGTAGCGGAATTTACGTACACCCAGGAAATGCTCCAGCAGATCAGCTGTCACTTTTACCGAGAAGCGTTTTTCCAGCGCATGCTCTTTCACAGCCTTGCGGCAGACCTTGGCAATCTGACGCTCGAGGCCACGCACACCGGCTTCCCGGGTGTAGTAACGGATGATGTCGCGGATCGCTTCCTCGTCGAATTCCAGCTCACCCTTCTTCAGACCGTTGGCGGCGATCTGCTTCGGTGACAGGTACTTGACGGCGATGTTGATCTTTTCGTCTTCGGTGTAACCCGGCAGACGAATGACTTCCATTCGATCCAGCAGTGCTGGCGGAATGTTCATCGAGTTCGAGGTGCACAGGAACATCACATCCGACAGGTCGTAATCGACTTCCAGGTAGTGATCGTTGAAGTTGTGGTTCTGCTCCGGATCGAGCACTTCCAGCAATGCCGACGCCGGGTCGCCGCGCATGTCGCTGCCCATCTTGTCGATTTCATCGAGCAGGAACAGCGGGTTGCGCACGCCCACTTTTGTCATCTTTTGAATCAATCTTCCTGGCATCGAACCGATGTAGGTTCGACGGTGACCACGAATTTCCGCCTCGTCACGCACGCCACCCAAGGCCATGCGCACGAATTTGCGGTTGGTGGCGTGAGCAATCGACTCTGCCAGCGAGGTTTTACCCACGCCAGGCGGACCGACCAGGCACAACACCGGGCCACGGATCTTCTTCACACGTTTTTGCACGGCGAGGTATTCAAGGATGCGTTCCTTGACCTCTTCAAGGCCGTAATGATCGGCATCGAGAATGTCTTCCGCACGCGCCAGGTCGAGGCGTACCTTGCTCTGCGCCTTCCACGGCACCTGCACCAGCCAGTCGATGTAGGAGCGCACCACGGTGGCTTCAGCGGACATCGGCGACATCTGCTTGAGCTTGTTCAGCTCGGCAGTGGCTTTGGCCAGGGCATCCTTCGGCAGGCCGGCCGCATCGATGCGCTTTTTCAGCTCTTCGATTTCGTTGTGACCTTCGTCACCGTCACCCAGCTCTTTCTGAATGGCCTTCATCTGCTCATTCAGGTAGTACTCGCGCTGGCTGCGTTCCATTTGCTTTTTGACGCGGCCGCGAATGCGTTTTTCGACTTGCAGCAGATCGATCTCGGCATCCAGCAAGGCGAGCACGTGCTCGACACGGGCCGACAAATCGATGATTTCGAGGATTTCCTGCTTCTGCTCGATTTTCAGCGCCATGTGCGCAGCCATGGTGTCAACCAGGCGGCCAGGCTCATCAATGCTGTTGAGCGACGACAGGACTTCAGCCGGGACTTTCTTGCCCAACTGCACATATTGTTCGAACTGCGACAGCAGGCTGCGCACGAACACTTCGGATTCGCGCTCGGCGGCGTCGACTTCGTCGATCAGCGAAACTTCGGCGCGGCAATGCCCGTCGACTTCGCTGAAGCGCTCTACAGCGCCGCGCTGCTCACCTTCGACCAGAACCTTGACGGTGCCGTCTGGCAGCTTCAGCAGCTGCAGCACCGTTGCAATCGTACCTACGCGATAGAGAGCGTCTTCACCGGGATCATCGTCAGCCGGGTTTCTCTGGGCCAGCAGCAGGATCTGCTTGTCGCCCGTCATCGCGGCCTCGAGGGCTTCGATGGATTTCTCGCGCCCCACGAACAGCGGGATAACCATGTGCGGATAAACCACGACATCACGCAATGGCAGGAGAGGCAATTCGATGGTTGTCTTCATGATTTCGCCTCTACGGCGGCCATATGGCCGTAATCAGATGGAATTAAGCTTGAAACCAAGATGGGGGCTGCCTTGAAAAAAAAACAAGCGCAAAGCGGATGTAAAAAACGCCATAAAAAAAAAGAGGCCCGAAGGCCCCTTCTTTGTTCCGGCAGTGTGGACGCTTACGCGTCCGGCGCTGCCTTGGCCGTCGGCTCACTGTTTTCGTAGATATACAGTGGCTTGGACTTGCCTTCAATCACGCTTTCATCGATGACGACTTTGCTCACTTCGGACTGCGAAGGGATTTCGTACATCGTGTCGAGCAGCACACCCTCAAGAATCGACCGCAGGCCACGGGCACCGGTTTTACGCTCCAGAGCTCGCTTGGCAACCGATTTCAGTGCGTCGGTCCGGAACTCCAGATCCACGCCTTCCATCTCGAACAGCTTGGCATACTGCTTGGTCAGAGCATTTTTCGGCTCGGTGAGGATCTGCATCAGCGCAGCCTCGTCGAGTTCGTCCAGTGTCGCAAGTACCGGCAGACGACCGACGAATTCCGGGATCAGACCGAACTTGACCAGATCGTCAGGCTCGACTTCACGCAGGGATTCACCGACTTTCTTGCCTTCCTCCTTGCTGCGCACTTCTGCGTTGAACCCGATGCCGCCCTTGGTGGAACGGTTTTGAATAACCTTTTCCAGACCGGAGAACGCACCACCGCAGATGAACAGGATGTTACGGGTGTCGACCTGCAGGAATTCCTGCTGCGGATGCTTGCGGCCACCTTGCGGCGGGACAGAAGCGACCGTGCCTTCGATCAACTTGAGCAAGGCCTGTTGCACGCCTTCACCGGAAACATCGCGGGTGATCGACGGATTGTCGGACTTGCGGGAAATCTTGTCGATTTCGTCGATGTAGACAATGCCCATCTGGGCCTTTTCCACGTCGTAATCGCACTTTTGCAGCAGTTTCTGAATGATGTTCTCGACATCTTCACCTACGTAGCCAGCCTCGGTGAGGGTGGTGGCGTCGGCGATGGTGAATGGAACGTTCAGCAAGCGGGCCAGTGTTTCGGCCAGCAGGGTTTTACCGGAGCCTGTCGGGCCGATCAGCAGGATGTTGCTCTTGCCGAGTTCGACGTCGTCAGCCTTCTTGTCACGCTGGTTCAGACGCTTGTAGTGGTTGTACACCGCTACGGCCAGAACCTTTTTCGCACGCTCCTGACCGATTACATACTGGTCAAGGATGCCGCTGATTTCTTTAGGCGAAGGCAATTTATGCGCGCTGCTTTCGGCCTGTGCTTCCTGCACCTCCTCGCGGATGATGTCATTGCACAAGTCGACGCACTCGTCGCAGATAAAGACCGAGGGGCCGGCAATCAATTTGCGTACTTCATGCTGGCTTTTGCCACAGAAGGAGCAATAGAGCAGCTTGCCGTTGTCCTCGCCGTTGCGGGTGTCAGTCATTCGTTCGATCCAAATCCGATAGGCTTGCAACACAAGATGAAGGCTATTGCGGGCTTTTTCAAGCCCGCTGGTGGTCGGACCTGCCGACCCACCTTATTTTGAGCTGCTTATTTTACGCAGGACGCTGGTTGATGACTTCGTCGATCAGACCGTATTCCTTCGCAGCTTCTGCACTCATGAAGTTGTCGCGGTTGGTATCGCGCTCGATTTCTTCAAGCGTACGACCGCTGTGCTTGGCCATCAGCGTGTTCAGACGCTCGCGGATGAAGAGGATTTCCTTGGCATGGATTTCGATATCCGAGGCCTGACCCTGGAAACCGCCCAGCGGCTGGTGAATCATCACACGCGAGTTCGGCAGGCAGAAACGCTTGCCTGGAGCACCGGCCGTCAGCAGGAATGCACCCATGCTGCACGCCTGACCAATGCACGTCGTCGATACGTTTGGCTTGATGAACTGCATGGTGTCGTAGATCGACATGCCCGCTGTCACCGAACCGCCCGGGGAGTTGATATAGAGATGGATGTCCTTGTCCGGGTTTTCCGCTTCAAGGAACAGCAATTGCGCACAGATCAGGTTGGCCATGTAGTCCTCTACAGGACCCACCAGAAAGATTACGCGCTCCTTCAGAAGGCGCGAGTAGATGTCATAGGCGCGCTCGCCACGAGCAGATTGCTCGACAACCATCGGGACCAGGCCGCCGGCGGCCTGGATATCAGAGTTCTGCTGAATATACGAATTACGGAACATGCTCTGCAGTCACTCCCAAATAGTTATGTCTTGAATACGCATAAGCCAGCTCGAAGGCTGGCTTATGTGTGTACTTCCTAACGCAAAAACAATCAGTCGGCTTTTGGAGCTTCTACCGGCTTGACCGCTTCTTCGTAAGAGACCGATTTGTCGGTCACGCTAGCTTTCTGCAGAACAGTATCCACAACTTGTTCTTCCAGCACAACCGAACGGACTTCGTTCAGTTGCTGCTCGTTCTTGTAGTACCAGGACACGACCTGCTCAGGTTCCTGGTAAGCCGAAGCCATTTCCTGAATCATTTCACGAACGCGGGCTTCGTCAGGCTTCAGGTCGAACTGCTTGACCACTTCAGCCACGATCAGACCCAGCACTACACGGCGCTTGGCTTGCTCTTCGAACAGCTCGGCCGGCAGTTGATCAGGCTTGATGTTGCCGCCGAACTGCTGAACAGCCTGCACGCGCAGACGGTCAACTTCGTTGGACAGCAGAGCCTTTGGCACTTCGATCGGGTTGGTGGCCAGCAGACCGTCCATTACCTGATTTTTCACCTTGGACTTGATGGCCTGACGCAGCTCACGCTCCATGTTCTTGCGAACTTCGGTGCGGAAGCCTTCCAGACCGGTTTCCTTGATGCCGAATTGAGCGAAGAATTCTTCGTTCAGCTCTGGCAGTTTCGGCTCGGAAACGGTGTTGACAGTCACGGTGAACTCGGCGGTTTTGCCAGCCAGGTCCAGGTTCTGATAGTCCTCAGGGAAGGTCAGGTTCAGAACGCGCTCTTCGCCTGCCTTGGCGCCAACCAGGCCTTCTTCGAAGCCCGGAATCATGCGACCGGAACCCAGCACCAGCTGAGTACCTTTGGCGGAGCCGCCGGCGAATGCTTCGCCGTCAACCTTGCCAACGAAATCGATGTTCAGCTGGTCTTCGTTCTGGGCAGCGCGGTCGGCCACTTCAAAACGGGTGTTCTGCTTGCGCAGGATGTCCAGCATCTTGTCCAGATCGGCGTCAGCCACGTCAGCGCTCAGGCGCTCGACAGTGATGCCGTCGAAACCGGCAACAGTGAACTCAGGGAACACTTCGAATACGGCAACGTATTCCAGGTCCTTGCCAGCTTCCAGCGACTTCGGCTCGATCGAAGGCGAACCGGCAGGGTTCAGCTTCTGCTCAACCACGGCTTCATAGAAGGAGGACTGGATGACATCACCAACAGCTTCCTGACGAGCGTCAGCACCGAAACGGCGCTTGATTTCGCTCATTGGCACTTTGCCTGGACGGAAGCCAGCAATCTTGGCCTTTTGGGCAGTCTGCTGCAGACGCTTGTTGACCTGGCTCTCAATGCGCTCAGCCGGCACGGTGACGCTCATGCGGCGCTCAAGAGCAGTAGTATTTTCAACAGAAACTTGCATGGATATTCCTCGTTGCACAGACGTTAGCCGGCCGTTTCCGACCCCAGAATCAAGGGCATGCATTCTAGTGGGTCAAACTCAAGAAGTCACCCTACTGAAAACGGGTAAAAAAACAGCAGGCCATTTATAGGTGTGAATGCAGCAATGCATTCCACCCCGAAGACGAATAAAGACCATCACGCCAGGGCTCTGCTTCAACCGCTTCTATATATAGAAGAGACTGCGAGCCATCTCCCTGACGGCCGATCCAGCGAACATGGCCGGTGGTCGACACGCAGGCTGCAAGCCCGTAAACACGACGAAACGCCCTGCCCTTCGACCTGAAACCCGGCGCAATAAACCACAAACCGTAAAACAAAAAAAGGCGCCAGACTGTTAAATCTGGCGCCTTTCGAAATATGGGGTGGACGATGGGGATCGAACCCACGACAACGGGAGTCACAATCCCGTGCTCTACCAACTGAGCTACGCCCACCATATTGCGTCACAAAAAAGCCATTCAACTTCTTTGCTGAACTTCATCAGGCCTGCGGCAAGAATGAAGCTTTAATTGGTGCGGATGAAGAGACTCGAACTCTTACGCCTCGCGGCGCTGGAACCTAAATCCAGTGTGTCTACCAATTCCACCACATCCGCAGATGAAGCTTTTAAAGCAAAGGCGCCAGACTGTTACATCTGGCGCCTTTCGAAATATGGGGTGGACGATGGGGATCGAACCCACGACAACGGGAGTCACAATCCCGTGCTCTACCAACTGAGCTACGCCCACCATATCGCGCTACTTGTGCCAAAGCTGCCTAATGGCGCACCCGGCAGGACTCGAACCTGCGACCATCCGCTTAGAAGGCGGATGCTCTATCCAGCTGAGCTACGGGCGCCTTATTAATCTGTACTCTTGGAGGACTACAAACTAAATGCTTTCCAGCTTCGCAGAACGCTAATTCCGCTCAACCTTCTTAACCAGTGCTAGGCTGTGCCCGACAAGTGCGACGAATAGTATAGAGCGCTCCCAAGGTCGTCAAATCCTTTTTGAAAAAAATTCATTTAATTAAAGGAGTTAGGGGAATTTGCTGACCAAGCGCCTTTGCCCTCACCGTCTGACATGCGAGAATGCGTTCTCTTTTTTTCCCCTCTCGATGGTTAATCACGCGCAATGACTGCACAACTAATCGACGGCAAATCGATCGCCGCCAGCCTGCGCCAGCAGATCGCCCAACGAGTTGCCGAGCGTCGCCAGCAAGGCCTGCGCACTCCCGGCCTCGCGGTGATCCTGGTCGGCAGCGATCCTGCCTCTCAGGTTTATGTCTCGCACAAGCGTAAAGACTGTGAAGAGGTAGGCTTCCTCTCTCAAGCCTACGACCTGCCCTCCGACACCACTCAAGAAGCGCTGACCGATCTGATCGATCGCCTCAACGACGACCCGGCCATCGACGGCGTGCTGCTGCAACTGCCCCTGCCCGAGCATCTGGACGCCTCCAAACTGCTGGAGCGCATCCGCCCGGACAAAGACGTCGATGGCTTCCATCCTTATAACGTCGGTCGCCTGGCACAGCGCATCCCGCTGCTGCGTCCGTGCACGCCGAAAGGCATCATGACCCTGCTGGAAAGCACGGGTGTGGACCTTTATGGCCTGGACGCGGTAGTGGTGGGTGCCTCCAACATCGTCGGTCGCCCGATGGCAATGGAACTGCTGCTGGCCGGTTGCACCGTGACCGTCACCCACCGCTTTACCAAGGATCTGGCCGGCCACGTCGGTCGCGCCGATCTGGTGGTGGTCGCCGCCGGCAAGCCGGGCCTAGTCAAGGGCGAGTGGATCAAGGAAGGCGCGATCGTGATCGACGTCGGCATCAACCGTCAGGACGATGGCAAGCTGGTCGGTGACGTGGTGTACGAAACCGCTCTGCCCCGCGCTGGCTGGATCACTCCGGTGCCGGGCGGTGTTGGCCCGATGACCCGAGCCTGCCTGCTGGAAAACACCCTCTACGCGGCAGAAACCCTGCACGCCTGAGAGGTTTTTCCGCAATAAAAGAACCCCGCTTTGTGCGGGGTTTTTTGTATCTGAGAAAAAACACTAACCGTTCGCCGGAAACCCCTCTTTTTACAGGCCTTTTCACGAGATTTTCAGGTCATTCAAACAACCATCGACAGATCTTCAGCCATACTCCTAGAATGCGACGCTTTGAAGAAATAACCCGTTACAAACTAACGGAATATCCAACCTTTATGAGTTCGCCCGCGTGAAAATTCGTCTTTCGATCCTGAGCCTGGTTTTTGCTTTTTCAGGCACATTCGTCACGCCAACCGTCAACGCCGCTGAAACCACTGCTGCGCCACGCGATGCTTCGCAACTGAAGATCGCCTCCGGCAGCGCCCTGCTCATGGATTTGCAGACCAATAAAGTCATCTACTCGAGCAACCCGGACGTGATCGTACCCATCGCGTCGGTCAGCAAGCTGATGACCGGGCTGGTGGTCGTTGAAGCGCACCAGAACATGGACGAATGGATTGACGTCGACATCAGCCACACGCCAGAAATGAAAGGCGTGTTTTCCAGAGTCAAACTGAAGAGCGAACTGCCGCGCCGGGAAATGTTGCTGATTGCCCTGATGTCCTCGGAAAACCGTGCAGCCGCCAGCCTTGCGCATCACTACCCGGGCGGTTATGCAGCATTCATCGCGGCGATGAATGCCAAGGCCAAGGCACTGGGCATGACCAACACCCACTATGTCGAACCGACCGGCTTGTCGGAACGTAACGTTTCCACCGCCCGCGATCTGAGCAAACTGTTGGTGGCCGCGAGCAAGCACCCGATCCTCACTGAACTGACGACCACCAAGGAAAAAACGGTGTCGTTCCGCAAACCCAACTACACCTTGGGCTTCCGCAACACCGATCACTTGGTGAACAAGGCCGACTGGGACATCAAAATCACTAAAACCGGCTTCACCAACCCGGCGGGTCATTGTCTGGTGCTGGTGACACGGATGAGCAACCGCCCGGTTGCCCTGGTGATTCTCGATGCATTCGGCAAGTACACACACTTCGCCGATGCCAGCCGTATCCGCAGCTGGATGGAAACCGGACGCAGCACCAACGTTCCGGCAGTGGCCCAACAATACAAGGCCGAAAAGAACCTCAAGGCGCGCCAAAGCGGCGTGGTCGAAGCCTCCAAGTAACCGGAAAGACCAACTGTGGCGAGGGCGCTTGCTCCCGCTGGGGCGCGTAGCGGACCTTCTTTTTTAATAAGAAAAGGCCTGCTGCGCAGTCCAGCGGGAGCAAGCTCCCTCGCCACAGAGTTATTCAGCCAGTGGTTAATACCCGTTATTCAATCATTGGGTAACGGCATTTTGTCGTCGTCCGGAATGCCATCGCCAGCGCTCGGATCTGGCGTCAGCACATTAGGCCGGGCCAATGGATCACGCAGCGGGCTGTCCGGATCCAGCACGGGATCCACGTCATTCTCAGGCGTGGTCGGCACGCTGTCCGGTTTTTTATCGTCAAAGCTGGAATCGGTACTCATACGCACCTCACTTAGGGTTTCAGGTCAGCCAACGGATCGTAAGGCTTGGCCGGACGCTTGCTGTCTTCGCCGGTTTCCACGTCCTTCGGCGCCTTGGCAGGGCCGACCGGATCAACCTGCGGGTCGTCGAGATCCGGGGAATCCGGATCGAAACCCAGATCATGACCGGACGAATGCTCGCTTGAGTGTGGGCCTTTCGGGGATGGGGAATCTGCCATGCTCGCCTCCTGATTCACCCGCACATTCGGGCTCTATCGTTAAGAGGCGTGCCGGGCGTGAGGGTGCCCGGCAAATGACGAACGGAGGCTTAATGTGCAGCCAGTGCCTTTTTGGCTTGCTCCGCTTCACGTTCTTGCCCGGCCTGCGCCAACTCATCGGCGGCCTTCAGCCAGCGCTGACGATCAACCTCGGCAGGAATCTGCGACGGCTTCTGGATCAGCACGGCCCAACCGCCCGACTTTTCGAACGCCGACTCGAAGGAACTGAAACTCATGAGTTCGCGGCGATTCATTCCGGCGCGCAACAGTACTTTCTGTTTCAAGCGGTCGTAACCGGAAAGAATGGCGTAACGCGGTTCAGCCCAGAACGCCGAGCCTTCACTGAAACGCACCATTACCGGATAACCAGCCGCCACCTGGGTCAACAAGGCTGGCAGGTTCTTGTCCAGCGGATAGACCACCATGCCGTAATCGCGGGCCAGGTTCTGCAGATTCTGCTGCAACTGATCCTGTGCCCCCGGCAGATGCAACGGTTTTTCCAACAGCCCCGGCGTGATCATGATGCCTTGCTGCGACAACAGGCTGGCCAGCACCTGCGGACCACTCTGATTGGCTTCACCGCGATAGAATGTACCGCTGAGTTCGACCCGCTCCGGCAGGCGCTTGACCTGCGACGCGACAGTGCCCGCACACCCCGCCAATACAGCCGCGCAACCGGCCACCAGCAACGCCCCTCGCAATCGAGTCAATACCTGCACCATTGTCACTCTCTGATCAGACGCCGGTCATCGTGTTCCGGCAACGCCTGCGATCATAGGGCGACGCACGGCTGCGGTATAGCCTTAACCCGCAGACCGATCGATTGCATAGAGCGAACTGATTGGTCAGCACCGACCTTTGGTCAATAGTCTGAAACACCCCATTGTCTAGACTGTCACTGAAACAGAGCGAATTGAAAAAGTGTGTGCCCGATGCAGGGCAAAGAGGAGGCACTGATGAGCCTGACCATGACCATCGTAATGTTGATAGCCGGCTGGCTGGCCGTTGCCAGCGCCATGTTGTGGGGCGTGCTGCGCATTGCGCGACGCCATCACCATCCGGTCGATTCGACCCCGAATCACAAGCCAGAAAAGCACCGCCACGCGACTGCGCACTGACAGGTCAGTTGATATAAAACCTCTGCAGGAGCTGCCGAGGGCTGCGATCTTTTGATCTTGCTCTCAAAAATCAAAAATCAAAAGATCGCACCTGCGGCAGCTCCTACAGGTGGCCAAACAGTGTCTAACGTGGGAACCTTTTAAAGCACGGAGACGTCCATCCCCTGTTACGACATTTCGTCAGGGGCTGAAAAATCAGCAAGTTAGCCTGACGAGGCTGCGCTCATGGCTCGCTTTCAGATCGCTTTGCCGGTCCTGAAAAACGGCTACTTTTCGCGAACGCTGACTTCGGCAGCCAGGAATGGCCTTGCCACACGGAGCTGCGCTCGCCGACTACAAAAAAAAGGAGTCCGCCTGTGGCTATCCGCTATGGCAAAGGGCTGATGGGAGGTGCGGTGGTGATCGCGCTCCTGGCCCTGCTGGTTCACTGGATCGGCATCAACACGATCGAACACTACCGCGACGATTTGTTGTTTTACCTGCAAGCTCATCTGATTCTCGTCCTCGCTTCAATGCTGGCCGCCCTTGTCGTGGGCATCCCCGCCGGTATCTTTCTCAGCCGCCCGAGCATGGTCGGCCGCGCTGAACGCTTCATGCAAATCTTCAATATCGGCAACACCGTGCCTCCGCTGGCCGTACTGGCGATTGCCCTGGGGATTCTCGGCATCGGCAGTGGTCCGGCGATCTTCGCTTTGTTCCTCGCTTCTCTGTTGCCAATTGTGCGCAACACCTACGAAGGCCTGAAAAAACGTTCAGGGGTCGCTCAAAGAAGCCGCCGTCGGCATCGGCATGACCCCGCGCCAGGTGCTGTGGAAAGTCGAATTGCCTAACGCCGTGCCGATCATCATCGGTGGCGTGCGCGTGGCGCTGGCGATCAACGTCGGCACCGCGCCGCTGGCCTTCCTGATCGGCGCCAACAGCCTCGGCAGCCTGATCTTCCCTGGCATTGCCCTGAACAATCAGCCGCAACTGCTGCTCGGCGCCGCGTGTACCGCGCTGCTGGCCCTGCTGCTCGATGGCGTCGTCACCCTCGCCAGCCGTCTCTGGCTGGAACGCGGTCTGCGCCCGTCTTAAGGCTTTTGCGAAGGAATAGTTATGAAACGATTTAGCTTGATCTTGAGCTGCTTCCTGCTGTTTGCAGGACTGGCCCAAGCCGCCGACAAACCGGTTATTCGCCTCGGCGCCCGGGTGTTCACCGAGCAGACCCTGCTCGCGGAAATCACCGCGCAATACCTGCGCAGCAAAGGCTACGACGCGCAGATCACCGGCGGTCTGGGCAGCAACCTCGCCCGCAGCGCCCATGAAAGCGGTCAGCTGGACATGCTCTGGGAATACACCGGCGTGTCGCTGGTGGCCTACAACCATGTCACCGAGAAACTCGACAGCGAACAGTCCTACGCCCGGGTCAAAGAACTCGATGCGAAAAAAGGCCTGGTCTGGCTGACCCCGTCGAAATTCAGCAACACCTACGCCCTCGCCCTGCCGAAAAAAAGTCGCCGAGGAGTATCCGCAGATCAACACCATCAGCGACCTGAACAAGGTGCTGCGCGATGAAGCCCGGACCAATCACCTGGTGGCGCTGGACACCGAGTTCGCCAACCGCTCCGACGGTCTGGACGGCATGGTCAAGCTCTACGACATGAACCTGACCCGCAAGAACATCCGGCAGATGGACGCGGGGCTGGTCTACACCGCGCTGCGCAATGGCCAGGTGTTTACCGGTCTGGTCTACACCACCGACGGCCGCCTGAATGCGTTCGGCCTGAAACTGCTGGAAGACGACAAGCACTACTTCCCCGACTACACCGCCGCGCCGGTGGTGCGCCAGGCCTACCTCGACGCGCACCCGCAACTGGCCGAGCAACTCAAGCCGCTGGCGCAACTGTTCGACGACGAAACCATGCGCCAGCTCAACGCGCGGGTCGACGTCGATCACGAAAGCCCATCGAAAGTGGCCGCCGATTTCCTGCGCCAGCATCCACTCAACTAAGGAGGAAAAGTCATGGAATTTCTGAACGCCTTTTCCCACCTCGACTGGCAGCAGGTGATGCACCTGACCTGGCAGCACATCACCCTGGTCGGCATCGCGGTGACATTGGCGATTCTCATCGGCGTGCCGCTGGGCATTCTGATGACGCGCTTCCCGACACTCGCAGCTCCCTTGCAAGCCAGCGCCACAGTGTTGCTGACCGTGCCGTCGATTGCGCTGTTCGGCCTGCTGCTGCCGTTCTATTCCAAATTCGGCCAGGGCCTGGGGCCGATGCCGGCGATCACTGCGGTGTTCCTCTATTCGCTGCTGCCGATCATGCGCAACACCTACCTCGCCCTGACCGGCGTCGAACCGGGCATTCGTGAAGCCGCGCGCGGCATCGGCATGACCTTCGGCCAGCACCTGCGCATGGTCGAGCTGCCGATTGCGGTGCCGGTGATTCTCGCCGGCGTGCGCACTGCGGTGGTAATGAACATCGGCGTGATGACCATCGCCGCGACCATCGGCGCCGGAGGCCTCGGTGTGCTGATCCTCGCCTCCATCAGCCGCAGCGACATGTCGATGCTGATCGTCGGCGCGCTGCTGGTCAGTCTTCTGGCGATCTTCGCCGACCTTCTCCTGCAGTGGCTGCAACGTACGCTGACTCCAAAAGGACTCCTCAAATGATCGAACTTCAAAACCTCAGCAAGACCTTCCAGAGCAACGGCAAAGATGTCAAAGCCGTGGACTCGGTGAGCCTGACCGTCAATGAAGGCGAGATCTGTGTGTTCCTCGGGCCATCGGGTTGCGGCAAAAGCACCACGCTGAAAATGATCAACCGTCTGATCAAACCGACTTCGGGCAAGATCCTGATCAACGGCGAAGACACCACCGACCTCGACGAAGTGACCTTGCGCCGCAACATCGGCTACGTGATCCAGCAGATCGGTCTGTTCCCGAACATGACCATCGAAGAGAACATCGTCGTGGTGCCGAAACTGCTCGGCTGGGACAAACAGAAATGCCACGACCGCGCCCGCGAATTGATGAGCATGATCAAGCTGGAACCCAAGCAGTATCTGCATCGCTACCCGCGTGAACTGTCCGGTGGTCAGCAACAGCGCATCGGTGTGATCCGTGCGCTGGCGGCCGATGCGCCACTGTTGCTGATGGACGAGCCGTTCGGCGCGGTCGACCCGATCAACCGCGAGATGATCCAGAACGAGTTTTTCGAGATGCAACGCGCGCTGAACAAGACCGTGATCATGGTCAGCCACGACATCGACGAAGCGATCAAACTCGGTGACAAGATCGCGATCTTCCGCGCCGGCAAGCTGCTGCAGATCGATCACCCGGACACCCTGCTCGCGCACCCGGCAGACGACTTCGTCAGCAACTTCGTCGGCCAGGACAGCACCCTCAAGCGTCTGCTGCTGGTGAAGGCGGAAGACGCGGCGGACAACGCCCCGTCGGTCAGTCCGGAAACCCCGGTGGCCGATGCGCTGGAGTTGATGGACGAACACGACCGCCGCTACGTGGTGGTCACCTGTGCCGAGAACAAGGCGCTGGGTTATGTGCGACGCCGCGACCTGCATCGCCAGACCGGCACCTGCGCGCAATTCCTCCGTGAGTTCAACGCCACTGCAGCGTACGACGAGCACCTGCGCATCCTGTTGTCGCGCATGTACGAGTTCAATCGTTCGTGGCTGCCGGTGATGGATGCCGAGCGGGTGTTCCTTGGCGAGGTGACGCAGGAGTCGATTGCGGCTTACCTGAGCTCGGGACGTTCGCGGGGCATGAAGACCAATATCGTTTCGCCGGCTGAGGCCGTGGTCGCCTGATCAATTAAAAGGTCGAATATCTACCCTGTGGCGAGGGAGCTTGCTCCCGCTGGGTCGCGAAGCGGCCCTGCTTTTAAAAAAGCGGGGACTGCTTCGCAGTCCCGCGGGAGCAAGCTCCCTCGCCACAGTTTTTTTGTGTATTCAAAGACTGGAAAAGAATATCAACACCGAGGTGAGCTCTGGCACTCCTAAAGCACCCGCCATATTTATCAAAATCCCCCTCACACCCACCTCTCGCCGCCAACGTCGCCGATGTTGCGCCTAACGTACTTGCCCTTGAGTTAGCTGACAAAAGCGGCGAACGTGCAGGTATTTTTAACACATGAAAATTGGTGGGGAACATCTGTCCGTCATCTCGGTCGGCTACAAAGAGTGATATCCGCGACGTACGTCAGAAGCGTGCAAAAACGCGACATTTTTAGTTGATCTCAGGCCCCTCACGCCCTAAAGTTCGCGCCGAACGTCCATGCTGGAAACGATCCATCCGGCTCAAGTACTGACGACGAGACAGCAAGGCCAAGGGCAGTTACGCCCGTGGCCTTTTTTGCTTTCGGCGACATGCCTTGGGAAGTAGGCGAACCAAAGTGGGGATACGGAGGACGTTCATTTACACCCATGTTTTTACCCGTTTGCCCATAGGAGCACTCCAGCATGTCGATCCAGGTCGAAGACTATTTCGCGCGCGAAACCTTTCAGAAAATGAAGGCGTTCGCCGACAAACAGGAAACCCCGTTCGTGGTGATCGACACCGCGATGATCGCCCAGGCCTACGATGACCTGCGCGCCGGTTTCGAATTCGCCAAGGTCTACTACGCGGTCAAGGCCAACCCGGCTGTCGAGATCATCGACCTGCTCAAAGAGAAAGGCTCGAGCTTTGATATCGCCTCCATCTATGAGCTGGACAAAGTCCTGAGCCGTGGCGTCAGCCCGGATCAGATCAGCTACGGCAACACTATCAAGAAGTCCAAGGACATCCGCTACTTCTTCGAGAAGGGCGTGCGCCTGTACGCCACCGACTCCGAAGCCGACCTGCGCAACATCGCCAAAGCCGCGCCGGGTTCGAAAGTCTATGTGCGCATCCTCACCGAAGGCTCGACCACCGCTGACTGGCCGCTGTCGCGCAAGTTCGGCTGCCAGACCGACATGGCCATGGACCTGCTGATCCTCGCCCGCGACCTCGGTCTGGTGCCTTACGGCATCTCGTTCCACGTCGGTTCGCAGCAGCGCGACATCAGCGTCTGGGACGCGGCGATCGCCAAGGTCAAAGTGATCTTCGAGCGCCTGAAGGAAGAAGACGGTATCCACCTGAAGCTGATCAACATGGGCGGTGGCTTCCCGGCCAACTACATCACCCGTACCAACAGCCTGGAAACCTACGCCGAAGAAATCATCCGTTTCCTGAAAGAAGACTTCGGTGATGACCTGCCGGAAATCATTCTGGAACCGGGCCGTTCGCTGATCGCCAACGCCGGCATTCTGGTCAGCGAAGTGGTACTGGTCGCACGTAAATCGCGCACCGCCGTCGAGCGTTGGGTCTATACCGATGTGGGCAAGTTCTCCGGGCTGATCGAAACCATGGACGAAGCGATCAAGTTCCCGATCTGGACCGAGAAGAAAGGCGAGATGGAAGAAGTGGTGATCGCCGGTCCAACGTGCGACAGCGCCGACATCATGTACGAGAACTACAAATACGGCCTGCCACTGAACCTGGCGATCGGTGATCGTCTGTACTGGCTGTCGACCGGTGCCTACACCACCAGTTACAGCGCCGTCGAATTCAATGGCTTCCCGCCGCTGAAATCGTTCTACGTGTAACCCACGTCGATTGAAAAAAGGCCCATGTTTTCATGGGCCTTTTTTTATTGGCGCAGCCATGACTCGATACGGGTCAACTGCGCATGGATCTTTTTGCCAATAGCCGACAATTCAGCCTCCCTGTCTTCACGAACGTCGTCAGCGTCTGCAGGGTCGTCAACCTCCTCCTTTAGCAATCGCAAATTTCTCTGTGAGCGCTCCTATTGATAATCTGCCATTCAACTTAGTTCACGAAAACAAATACCCACAAGCCGTTAAATATTAAAAAATACACACATCCCGAACAACCAAAACTCATCCACCACTTATGCAAGAGATTTCAAAAAACGACAAATAATAAACAACAAGAAGTCACACTCAATGCCTATACTCACAAGCAAAAGCAATATTAACCTTGAGACTCTTACAACCACTCAAGGAATTAAAAAGTGCAACCCAGTCCAAATCCGCTCATCACCAAGGACGACATTCGAAAAATAAAGAACTACATCTCTGCCGCCAAAGCATTGCCACGCAATATCGAAGATGTAGAACGCCAATTAAAAACCAAACACACCGGCATTACCGGCCTGGAACTTACTGACATTGTTCAGCTTAATCATACGATCATCAACAATGCCAATTCGTGGATCGATATCGAGTATTCGATGAAGCGTGTGGCCGGAAGTCTCTCGACCTTTTCGGAGGACCTGGAAAGTTTTGGTCAGGAAATT
>NZ_JABULD010000021.1:0-5730 GCF_014060985.1 Pseudomonas sp. MD195_PC81_125 | reverse complement strand
GAATGCAATAGTCGACTTACCCGAGATACCTGTGGGAGCTGGCTTGCCAGCGATGAGGCCCGCTCAGACAACCCATTAATTGAACCTGCTGCGACAAAAACAACAAGCTCAGGAGCAACACCATGAAAACCGCAACCCTCGCCGCCCGTCGCTGGTGGTACATCATGCCGATCGTGTTCATCACCTACAGCCTGGCGTATCTCGATCGCGCCAACTACGGCTTCGCCGCCGCCTCGGGCATGGCCGCGGACCTGATGATCACCCCGGGCCTGTCTTCATTGCTCGGGGCGCTGTTCTTCCTCGGCTACTTTTTCTTCCAGGTGCCCGGGGCGATCTACGCGCAAAAGCACAGCGTGAAAAAAACTGATTTTCTTCAGCCTGATCTTCTGGGGCGGGCTCGCCACGCTGACCGGCGTCGTGTCCAACGCCTATTGGCTGATCGTGATTCGCTTCATGCTCGGCGTGGTCGAAGCCGCAGTAATGCCGGCGATGCTGGTCTACCTGTGCCATTGGTTCACCCGTGCCGAGCGCTCGCGGGCCAACACTTTTCTGATCCTCGGCAACCCGGTCACGATGTTGTGGATGTCGGTGGTCTCGGGCTATCTGGTGCAGCACTTCAGCTGGCGCTGGATGTTCATCATCGAAGGCTTGCCGGCGGTGCTCTGGGCGTTTATCTGGTGGAAACTGGCCGATGATCGTCCGGCTCAGGCCAAGTGGCTGAGCGATCAGGAAAAGCACGATCTGGAAAGCGCTCTCGCCGCCGAACAGGTCGGGATCAAAGCGGTGAAGAACTACGCCGAAGCCTTCCGTTCGCCGAAGGTCATCATTCTGGCGCTGCAGTTTTTCTGCTGGAGCATTGGCGTCTACGGCTTCGTGCTGTGGCTGCCGTCGATCCTCAAGGCCGGCGCGCAAATGGACATGATCGAAGCCGGCTGGCTGTCGGCGCTGCCCTATCTGGCGGCGGTGATCGGCATGCTCGGGGGTGTCGTGGGGGCTCGGACAAGCTGCAAAAACGCAAACGCTTCGTCTGGCCGCCGCTGCTGATCGCCTCCATCGCGTTCTACGGCTCCTACGCCTTGGGCGCGGAGCATTTCTGGTGGTCCTACACGCTGCTGGTGATCGCCGGCGCCTGCATGTACGCGCCTTACGGACCGTTCTTCGCCATCGTTCCGGAGATCCTCCCGGCCAATGTTGCCGGTGGGGCTATGGCGCTGATCAACAGCATGGGCGCGCTCGGTTCGTTCGGTGGCTCGTACCTGGTCGGTTATCTGAACAGCTCCACCGGTTCGCCCGGCGCTTCGTATTTGCTGATGAGCGGCGCGTTGCTGCTGTCGGTGGTGCTGACGATTTTTCTCAAGCCCGGCGCCAGTGATCGTGTCGTGGCAAAAGCCGTTGCCACGCGTCCCGTGCCGGCGCATTCCTGAAGAGATTTTTGCCCATGAAAAAGCAAGTCGTGCTGTACAAGAAACTGTCGCCGGCGCTGATGACGCGCCTGCAGCAACACTGTGACGTGACGCTGATCGAAACCCTCGACGCCGACGGCCTGATGAAGCTGCGCGACGCCTTGCCGAGCGCCCACGGTTTGCTCGGTGCCAGCTTGAAACTCGACGCCGCGCTACTCGATCTGGCGCCGCAACTGCAGGCGATTGCCAGCGTTTCGGTGGGCGTCGACAACTACGACATCGACTACCTGAGCCGACGCAAGATCCTTCTCAGCAACACCCCGGATGTGCTCACCGAAACCACCGCTGACACTGGCTTCGCGCTGATCCTCGCCACGGCCCGGCGCGTGGTGGAACTGGCGAACATGGTGCGCAGCGGCCAGTGGCACCGCAACATCGGCCCGGCGCATTTCGGCACCGATGTGCATGGCAAGACCCTGGGCATCATCGGCATGGGTCGCATCGGCGAGGCGCTGGCGCAGCGCGGGCATTTCGGTTTTGGCATGCCGGTGCTGTATCACAGCCAGTCGCGCAAACCGGCAGTCGAGGCGCGTTTTGACGCGCAGTACCGTAGCCTTGAGGCGCTGCTGCAAGAGGCGGATTTCATCTGCCTTACCTTGCCGCTGACCGCGCAGACCGAAGGTTTGATCGGCGCCGAGCAATTTGCGCTGATGCGCCCCGAGAGTATTTTCATCAATATCTCTCGCGGCAAAGTGGTGGATGAAGCGGCACTGATCGACGCGCTGCGCCATCAACGGATTCGCGCGGCGGGGCTGGATGTGTTCGAGCGTGAACCGCTGAATCATGACTCGCCGTTGTTGCAGCTGAATAATGTGGTGGCAACGCCGCACATGGGTTCGGCGACACATGAGACGCGGGAGGCGATGGCCAGGTGTGCAGTGGACAATCTGCTGGCGGCTTTGGCTGGGGAGAAGCCGGCTAATCTGGTGAATCCAGCGGCTTGGCAGGGCTGAAAAATCGCCGACTGAGAGTCCGTCTTCGCGAGCAGGCTCGCTCCCACAGGGTTCAGGTTGCACATAAAACTTTGTGCCCCCTCCACCCACTGTGGGAGCGAGCTTGCTCGCGAAGGGGCCAGCCTCGACAACACAAACCATCAGGCACTGCGCGCCTGCAACAACTGCACCGCACACAACGCAATCCGTGCACAGGCATCCGCCAGCTTCACCCGGTCCAGCACCAGCCCGATGCGAATATGCCCCGCCGCACTCGGCCCGAACGCTTCACCGGCCAGCACCGACACCCCGTAACCTTCCAGCAGCCGCTCGGCAAATGCCTGCGCACCAAACCCGGTCTGGCGCACATCGACCATCACGAACATCCCGCCGTCGGGGCGAATCGGCTGCAGCCCCGGGCAACCGCGCAAGCGTTCGCACACCAGATCGCGACGCAACCGATATTCCTCGCGCATCTGCGTCACCTCCGGCAGATCTCTTGCCAACGCAACCTCTGCTGCTTTCTGCACAAAATCCGGCAGACCGAACAGCATGCTCAACGACAGGTTCACCAGATGCTCGGCCAGCGCTTTCGGCCCGATCGACCAGCCGATGCGCCAACCAGTCATGGCGTGGGATTTCGACAGACTGTTGATGGTCGCCGTGCGTTCGGCCATGCCCGGCAGACTCGCCGGGCTGATGTGCTCGCCCTCGTAAAGCAGATCGCTGTAGACCTCGTCGCTGATCAGCCACAAATCGTGACGCACGCACAGCGCCGCCAGCGCTTGCCAGATCAGCAGGGAAAGGCTCGCGCCGGAAGGATTATTGGGACTGTTGAGCAACATCGCGCGGGTCTTCGGCGTGATCCGCGCGGCGACATCGGCGGGGTCAACGCGAAAGCCGTTTTCCGGTCGTACCGGTACCGGCACCACCGTCGCGCCGCACGCGCCGAACACCCCCTCGTAGGTCACGTACATTGGCTCGGCGACGATCACCTCGTCACCCGGATCCAGCAGGCATTGAGCGACCGAATACACCGCGCATTGCGCACCGGGCAGCACGATAACGTGCTCGGCATCCACCACCTGACCGCTGCGCCGCTGGTGGCGAGCGGCGATCAGCTTGCGCAGCGCCAGTCGGCCACGCACTTCGGAATAATGCGTATCGCCAGCCAGCAGACTGTCGATGGCGCCGTGAATGATCGGCAGCGGCGTGTCGAAATCCGGATCACCCACGCTCAGCAGCAGAATGTCGACTCCCTCGGCGCGCAACGCCAGCGCGCGGTCATGAATCTGCCAGGCCGCTGCCCCCTCCCCGGCGATGCGTTGGGTCAAGGCTGAATAGCGCATGTACGTCTCCTGATGGCGCGGTCTCCAGCCTTCACCCTAGGTCAAATCACAAACCGCGCCACCATCGCGTTCAAATCCACCGCCAGACGCGACAGTTCATGGGTCGCGGCGCTGGTCTGGTTGGCCCCGGCAGCCGATTGCGTGGCCAGGTCACGGATGTTGACGAGGTTGCGGTCGACCTCACGCGAGACCTGCGCCTGCTCTTCCGAAGCGCTGGCGATCACCAGGTTGCGCTCGTTGATCTGATGGATCGACTGGGTAATCTGCTCCAGTGCCACGCCAGCGGCACGAGCCATTTCCAACGTGGTCTGGGTGCGCTGGTTGCTTTGCTGCATCGACGACACGGCTTCACCGGTGCCGTTCTGAATACCGGCGACCATTTTTTTCGATTTCCCGAGTCGACTGCGCGGTGCGATGGGCCAAGGCGCGCACTTCGTCCGCCACCACCGCAAAACCACGTCCGGCCTCACCGGCACGCGCCGCTTCGATCGCCGCATTGAGGGCCAGCAGGTTGGTCTGTTCGGCGATGGCGCGGATCACGTCCAGCACCTTGCCGATGTCACGCCCCTGCGCGGCGAGGCCTTCGATCATTTGTGCAGTGCTCTGCACGTCATGGGTCATGGTTCTGGATCGCGTCGACGGTTTTCACCACTTGATCGCGCCCTTCGCGAGCGGCCTGGGTCGACTGGTTCGAGGCTTCGGAGGTCGACACCGCGTTGCGTGCCACTTCTTCCACCGCGGCGGTCATTTCGTTGACGGCGGTGGCGGCCTGTTCGATCTCGTTGTTCTGCTGTTGCAGGCCACGGGAGGCTTCTTCGGTGACCGCGCTGAGTTCTTCGGCTGCAGCGCCCAATTGAGTGGCGGAGCGGGCGATCTGTTCGATGGTTTTGCGCAGATTGGTCTGCATCGTCGACAAGGCTTGCAGCAATTGTGTGGCTTCGTCTTTGCCATCCACTTCAATCGACTGGGTCAGGTTGCCGCCAGCGATGGTTTGCGCCGCCTGCACGGCACGGTTCAGCGGGGTGACGATGCTGCGGGTCAGCAGCAGGGCCAGCAGGACAGTGGCAAGCGCCGCGACAACAGCCACAATGACGATACCGGTAATGGCGCTGTCGTAGTGCTCACCGGCCTGCGTGGAGGCGACTTTCGCGCCTGCAGCGTTGATTGCAATCAGCTTGTTGAGCTGTTCGCCCATCTGGTCAGTGCCGTCCTTGATCCGCGTGTTGATCAGGGTGCGCATTTCGTCGACCTTGTCCTGACGCGACAGCTCCATCATCTGGTTTTGCGCTTGCAGGTAGTTATCGAGTGTGGTCGCGAACGTCTGGTACAACGCTCGCTCTTCGCTCTCTGCCGGCAACGCGGCGTAACTGGCCTGAGCACTGCGCACCTTGTCCACCAGCACGCCGATACGGGTTTGCGCTTCTTGCAGGCCTGCCGGGTCGCGGTTGACCAGAATCCGGAACGACAGAATCCGCAGGCGCAGAACGTTTTCCGTTACCACGCCAAGGTACGTGACGCTGGGCAGTTGATTGGTCTCCATGTCGATGGAGGCCTGGCGGATGGTCGACATGCGGTTGACGGCGAACACACCAAGGACAATCACCAACAAGGCGATAAAGGCAAAACCGAGGAAAGCACGAGGCGCGATATTCAGGTTACGCAAGGACATGGTTGGACTCTCGGATAGAGGTAACTGCGAGCGTCCTTGCCGTCATCACTGGCCCTTGAGCGGGGTCAGTCCGGCGGCACTGTTCGAGGGAATCTGTGTGCGCCTGACCTCTGTATCGGCGGCGCTTTAGGAAGATTTCGTGTAAAGCGAAAATATTTTTCAAGGTGTTTCACAACTGAAACACCCTGACACCAACCCTCTGTGGCGAGGGGATTCATCCCCGATCGGCTGCGCAGCAGTCGCAAAATCTCAAAACTCGTTTTTTAGCGAAAAACGCAGGAGGCTGCTTCGCAGCCCATCGGGGGATGAATCCCCTC
>NZ_JABULD010000101.1:0-949 GCF_014060985.1 Pseudomonas sp. MD195_PC81_125 | reverse complement strand
GCAGCAGGCCCAAAGTTGGGGGCCGCTTCGCGACCCAGCGGGAGCAAGCTCCCTCGCCACAGTTATTTACGGTGTGCCTGATGATAGGCGGCGTGCGGGGAGTTGGCAGGGGAGATTTCCGGCGTCTGCGCAGCTGAAACGATGCACTGCGCGGGCGGCATGGCTGAAAAAAAATGCGACCAACCGCCGCTCGGTTAGCCGTTTGTCTTCTATATACAGCCGTTGGACTGAATTTCTTGCTATAAACGCACTCCGATGACCGCCATGACGCCTGTGTCAGAGCTGTTTACGGGGCTTGTCGGACAAATTCCCGGTATTTACAGTTGCTGAGGCCTCAAACGGGCCTTAGACTGCCGCCCCTTCGTAAATTGAGTGCCGGGTGGCGTTTGCAATAAACGATGCCTTTTCGTCGACCGGACACGGTTCGCCGGAACGCTCCCTATTTCGCCTTAATGCACGTTTTTTTATAGAGATATCAATGACAAAGGACAAGTTGCTGGCCATGCCGGCAGATGACTACATGAATGCCGAGCAGCACGCTTTCTTCACTGAGCTGTTGCAGAACATGAAAGTCGAAACCCATGAGCGCATTGAGCAAAACCGTATCGCCATCGAAAGCCTGGACACTCCGGCCGACCCGGCGGACGCGGCTTCGGTTGAAGAAGAGCGCACCTGGCTGGTGAACGCGATCGATCGCGACCAGCGCATGCTGCCGCAACTGGAACAAGCCCTTGAGCGCATCAAGGAAGACAGTTTTGGCTGGTGCGACGACAGCGGCGAGGCCATCGGCCTGAAACGCCTGCTGATCAGCCCGACCACCAAATACTGCATCGAAGCTCAAGAGCGTCACGAGCAGATCGACAAGCACCAGCGTCAGGCCTGATTCCATGGCTGCCCCCTGAATCGGGGGCGCCTGCAAAAGATCGCAGCCTTCGGCAGCTCCCTACAC
>NZ_JABULD010000044.1:0-1916 GCF_014060985.1 Pseudomonas sp. MD195_PC81_125 | reverse complement strand
CCGAAGGCTTGCGATCTTTTGCTTTTGATTCATTTCACGGCGCCAAATGAAAGGCCGCGCACCAATTGTTTCTGGCTGATCCAGCCGAAGATCAGGATCGGCGCACAGGCCAGGGTCGAGACGGCTGACAACTTGGCCCAGAACAGACCTTCGGGGCTTGAGTACGAGGCGATCAACGCGGTCAGTGGCGCGGCTTTCGACGACGTCAGGTTCAGCGACCAGAACGCCTCGTTCCAGCACAGGATCAGCGACAGCAGCACGGTCGAGGCCAGGCCGCCCTTGGCGATCGGCAGCAGCACGCGGAGCATTTCCTGGGCGAGGGTGGCGCCGTCGAGGCGGGCGGCTTCGAGGATGTCCTTGGGAATGTCCTTGAAGTAGGTGTAAACCATCCAGACCACGATCGGCAGGTTGATCAGCGTGTAGATCACGATCAGCGCGATACGCGTATCGAGCAGGCCGAAACTCTTGGCCAGCAGGTAGATCGGCATCAGCACACCTACCGGCGGCAGCATCTTGGTCGAGAGCATCCACAGCAGCGTGCCCTTGGTGCGCTGGGTTTCGTAGAACGCCATCGAGTAGGCGGCGGGCACCGCGATCAGCAGGCACAGCGCCGTGGCACTGAACGAGATCACCACCGAGTTCCAGGCAAAACTGAAGTAGTCGCTGCGCTCGTTGATGTGCAGGTAGTTCTCCAGCGTCGGCGTGAAGATGAACTGCGGCGGCGTGGCGAACGCGTCGATTTCGGTTTTGAAACTGGTCAGCACCATCCAGAAGATCGGGAAGAAAATCACGATCGCGATGGCCCAGGCCAGGGTGCCGAGCAGCAGGCTTTGCAGCCGGCGGGATTGTTGAAGGGTCATGGCAGGCCTCAAGCTTTGTCAGTCAGGTTTTTGCCGATCATTCGCACCAGAATGATCGCGGCGATGTTGGCGATGACCACGGCAATCAAGCCGCCCGCCGAGGCCATGCCGACGTCGAACTGCACCAGCGCCTGGTTGTAGATCAGGTAGGCGAGGTTGGTCGAGGCGTAGCCGGGGCCGCCGTTGGTGGTGGTGAAAATCTCGGCGAACACCGACAGCAGGAAGATCGTTTCGATCATCACCACCACGGCAATCGGCCGCGCCAGGTGCGGCAGGGTCAGGTGCCAGAAGATCGCGACGGGGCCGGCGCCATCCAGACGCGCGGCCTCCTTCTGTTCCTGGTCGAGGGACTGCATGGCCGTCATCAGGATCAGGATCGCGAAGGGCAGCCATTGCCACGAAACAATGATGATGATCGACAGCAGCGGATAGTGCGCCAGCCAGTCCACCGGCTCGGCGCCGAACAGCCGCCAGACGTAGGCGAGAATCCCCGAGACTGGATGGAAAATCAGGTTCTTCCAGATCAGCGCGCCGACCGTGGGCATGATGAAGAACGGCGAGATCAGCATCACCCGCACGATGCCGCGACCGAGAAACTCGCTGGCCTCGAGCAACGCGCTGATCAACACACCGAACACCACGCTGATCAGCAGCACGCTGCCCACCAGCAACAGGGTGTTGGTGGCGCCGGGCAAGAAGCCTGAGTCGGTGAGGAAATAGCTGAAGTTCTCCAGCCCGACGAACTCATTCACCCCCGGATCGAGCAGGTTGTAGCGAATCATCGAGAAGTAAATAGTCATGCCCAGCGGCACGATCATCCACAGCAGCAACAGGGCCACCGAAGGGCTGACCAGAAACCAGCCGGGATTGCGTACGCGGACTTTGCGCTGGGGTTGCGCCAGGTCGAGGTGGGCTTTGGCAGTTGAAGTATTCATGGTGATCACAACCGAGTCATACAGACCTATGGAGATCCCATGTGGGAGCGAGCCTGCTCGCGAAAGCGCGGGATCAGTGCCATGTGTATTGGCTGGCACGACGCCTTCGCGAGCAGGCTCG
>NZ_JABULD010000481.1:0-1892 GCF_014060985.1 Pseudomonas sp. MD195_PC81_125 | reverse complement strand
CAGTTGGATTTGTAGTCGGCGACGTAGTAACGGCCCGCGTGCTCGAAGGTCAGGTCGATAAAGCCCTTGAACATGCCGTTGAGCTGTACTGGCTCGGCGGCTACTCGCGCCACACCGTTGTGGGTGTACTGGCGTACCCAATCATCGAGTTTGAGGACATCAACCTTGTGACTGGCAAACCAGAACTCCATTTCAACCCGGTACTGCTTCAGTTGCTCGAGCACGACCGGAGGCTGTCCGCCACCTGCTGGCAGCGGGGACTTGAGCAAGTGCTGCAGCCAGTCACTCAAGGTGACAATCCAGCCCTGCCAGCCGCGCAGATTGCAGCGCCGGCCAATTGCGTCCTTGATTGACTCACCGGAAACGGCAAAACCTTCATCGCCAGCCCACTCCAGCAAACCATGGAGGAAGGTTCCCGGGTTCGGGCCGCGAGGAAAACGATGAATATCGGCGCCACCAACCACGAGCTCTCGCGGCGCATCAGGGTCAAGGCGCTCATCGTCAAACAGCTTTTGCGCTTGCGGACTGTCCGGCGCCTCATCGCTGCCGACACTCAACACGTCACTGATGCGCAACGCACTATAGGAGGCAATCCACCAGTTTTCGCTGGCCT
Organism: Pseudomonas sp. MD195_PC81_125; assembly: GCF_014060985.1. NCBI lineage: Bacteria > Pseudomonadati > Pseudomonadota > Gammaproteobacteria > Pseudomonadales > Pseudomonadaceae > Pseudomonas > Pseudomonas sp. MD195_PC81_125. The sequence goes on along the minus strand of NZ_JABULD010000481.1, from coordinate 1,279 downwards.
TGCGCTTTGGCATCAATGTGGCGCTGAGGATCGCTTCATTGCGCTCGGGCTGGTAGATCTCCTGCGTCGCTTGAGGCAACTCACTCAGACTGATAGCCGCGCAGTTCTGTTGCAGATCCTGCAGCCAACGACTCAGGCCGATTGACTCATCCAGCCTTGCGCCGCCACCCAGCAGATAGCCAAGCGCCGAAAGATGAAGCACTGAACTGCTGTTATTACCGCGCTTGAGGTCCGTGACACCCAGCCAGCATGCATGTTGCGCGCGAGTCAGCGCGACGTAGAGCAGACGCAGGTCCTCGGCCAGACGCTCGTCATCCGCCAGGGCAACCAATTCGGCGGTAGGCTTCAGTGTCACCTGGCTTTGCCGGAGGCATCGTGGTAATGCAGCGGCAGGCGACTGCCATCCACCGGTTTTGCCGAACAGATGAAAGGCAGGAACACCAACGGATACTCAAGTCCCTTCGACTTGTGGATGGTCACCACCTTGACCAGTTGCTCGTCGCTCTCCAGACGTAATATCTGTTCTTCACCGGCCTGACCGGACAGTGCCAGCAACTCGGCCAGATGACGAATCAGCGCTTGCTCGCCATCGAGTTCCGCCGCGGCCTGCTGCATCAGTTCCGACAGATGCAGAAGGTTGGTCAGCACTCGCTCGCCGTCACTGCGAGCGATCAGGGTCTGCGGTAAATGGAAGTCGTGCAGCAAGCGTCGCAACATCGGCAGCACACCTTGCTTGCGCCACAGTTCGCGATAACCCCGAAACTGCATGACTCGGGCTTCCCAGATCAACTCATCTTGATTCAAGCGCTCAAGTTCAGCCAGCGGCAGATTGAGGGTGATGCAGGCCAGCGCGGCCTTCAGTGAGCGCTCGACATCCGGCTCGGCGCAGGCCTTGAGCCAGGACAGCAGGTCGTGCGCTTCCTGGGCGGCGAACACCGAGTCCTTGTCCGACAGATAAACGCTGCGCACGCCACGGGCCGCGAGTTCTGTGCGTACGGCTTGGGCCTCTTTGCCGTCACGTACCAGAATCGCGATATCGGAGGGCCGCAAACCGCGGAAGGCTTCTGCGTCCCGGACAAATCCCGCCGCACCGGCTTGCCCGCCGTTGAGCAATGCGGTGATTTCGCTGGCACAGGCCGCCGCCAACTGCTGGCGATAGACCGCCCCTGACAGCGGCTGGTCCGTCGACAGGTGCCAGACATTCAGTGCCGCGACATCCTCGCCGGCGACCTGCAGCCGCTCTTTGCGTCCTTGCGAATCAACGGGCTGGAACGGCACC
>NZ_JABULD010000020.1:0-5221 GCF_014060985.1 Pseudomonas sp. MD195_PC81_125 | reverse complement strand
CCGCCGTCGGCCATCGGACATTTGACCAGCGTGGCGTGTGGCCCAGACTTGCGCCAGCCCCAGCGCAATGGCCTCGGCAACGCCTTGGGCACTCAGGCTGTCCTTGAACGGAATCGGGGGCGATGACGATCTTCATGCGAATTCTCCAGTTCCAATGCTCCTCATGCTGCCAGTCGGCATGCGCATTGACGCCTGTCCGCTGCACAAGGGCGGTTGGCGTTTATTTGTTCATTTCTACAAAAGCCTTGGACTTGATGCCGAATGCTCTGGCCTCATCGCTGGCAAGCCAGCTCCCACAGGGATCTTCAGTGGCTACATAACTTGTAATCACCTTGTAAACCTGTGGGAGCTGGCTTGCCAGCGATGGCGGCCTTAAGAACAACTCATACCGCCGGATCAGTCTGCGGCAGTAATTGCACCCCAAGGTACAAGGCCAACATCCCGTCCAGCCGCAACGGATCAACTCCGCTGATCTCGGCAATCCGCTCCATCCGGTAACGCAAGCTGTTGCGGTGAATGCCCAGCGCATCGGCACAGGCCTGACTCTGGCCGTCGTGTTCGCACCAACTGCGCAGAGTCGCGAGCAACTGGCCGTTACCGTCCTTGGCAATCACTTTGCGCAACGGTTTGAGCAGTTCATCCAGCGCGTCGTCGTTGCGATGGCGCCAGAGCATCACCGGCAAACGATAGCGATTGAGCGTCAGCAGTCGCGACTGCGGCAGTACCTCCCGCCCATACGCCAGCAGATCACCGACCCGTCGATAACAGCGGCGCAAACCGGCCAGCCCATCCGCTTGCCCGCCGACGGCGATGCGCAGAATGTTCCAGCCCAGGCCATCGAGCTTTTCCAGCAAACGATCATGCTCAACCGTCTGACTGGCGGGCCGGCACCACAGCAGCGATGACTTGGCCGAACTCACGCACCAGCTGTCCGGGTAGCGCGAGGTCAGCCACGCACTCAGCGCCTCGACGGTTTGTCCCGGCCCTTGTTCCAGGCCCAGCTCGAACAGGTACGGCACCCGGGTCAACTGCGGCTTGAGCCCCAGTTGCTGCGCCTCATCGACCAGCCGCGGCGAGTCGCCGGCGTCGCTCAGCAGCAACGCCAGCAGGTCATCGCAACGCTGGCGCCGCCATTGCTGCTCGGCCTGCTGATTGCGCTGACCAACGAGCATTTCGGCAGTCATGCGCACCAGTTCGGCGTAGGTGCGCAGTTGCTCCGGCTCGCCGGTAATGCCGAGCACGCCGATCAGGCGTTGATCAAGCATCAGCGGCAGGTTGATCCCCGGCTGCACGCCTTTGAGATGCACCGCAGTTTGCGCATCGATTTCCACCACGCGGCCGTTGGCCAGCACCAGTTGCGCGCCTTCGTGACGGGTGTTGATGCGCTCCGGTTCGCCACTGCCGAGGATCAGGCCTTGGCTGTCCATGACGTTGACGTTATAGGGCAAAATGGCCATGGCCCGGTCGACGATATCCTGAGCGAGGTCGTGATCGAGTTCGAACATGATCGGCAAAATCCTTAAGCAACGGCGGCGGACGGTTGTTCACCCGCACAGGGTCTGGCGGCAAACCCTGTGCTCAGGCACAAAGACAATCCGGCCACAGGTGGCCGAGACTCTCAGGGCGATCAACGTTAACCTGTGCATCGCAAAAAATCATAATAAAGAGAGAGCCGCTATGTCGCAGAGCGCCGCAGCTACCCAGACCATCGATGACGGTAAAAACGCCGTCTACAAACGCATCACCCTGCGTTTGATTCCCTTCATTTTCATCTGCTACCTGTTCAACTACCTCGACCGGGTCAACGTCGGCTTTGCCAAACTGCAGATGCTCGACGCGTTGAAATTCAGCGAAACCGTGTACGGCCTCGGCGCCGGGATCTTCTTCATCGGCTACGTGCTGTGCGGCGTACCGAGCAACCTCGCGCTGACCAAGTTCGGCCCACGGCGCTGGATCGCGCTGATGATGATCACCTGGGGCACGCTGTCGACCTGCCTGCTGTTCGTCACCACGCCGACCCAGTTCTACACCCTGCGCCTGTTCACCGGTGCGGCCGAAGCCGGGTTCTTCCCCGGTGTGGTGCTGTACCTCTCGCAGTGGTTCCCGACGTTTCGCCGTGGGCGGATCATGGCGCTGTTCATGTCGGCGATCCCGGTCTCGGGGCTGCTCGGCAGCCCGTTTTCTGGCTGGATCCTCAACCACTTCGCCGCCGGCCAAGGTGGACTGGCGGGCTGGCAGTGGATGTTCCTGCTGCAAGGCATTCCGACCGTGATCCTCGGCGCCCTCGCCTATTTCCTGCTGAGCGACAGCTTTGCCAACGCCAAGTGGCTGAGCCCGCACGAGCGTGCGGTGCTTGAAGCCGATCAGCCGAAGACCTGGCGAACAAACCGAAAACCACCTCCGACTCGTTGCTCGCGGTATTCAAGAATCCGGCGATCTGGGCGTTTTGGCCTGATCTACTTCTGCATCCAGAGCGGCGTGTACGCGATCAACTTCTGGCTGCCGTCGATCATCAAGAACCTCGGCTTCAGCGACAACCTGGTGATCGGCTGGTTGAGCGCGATTCCTTATCTGCTGGCGGCGGTGTTCATGCTGCTGGTCGGGCGTTCGGCGGACTTGCGTAAAGAACGTCGCTGGCACTTGGTGGTGCCCATGCTGATGGGCGCCCTCGGTCTGCTGATCGCGGTGAACTTCGCCGCCAACCCGGCCATCGCGATCCTCGGCCTGACCCTTGCAACCATGGGCGCGCTGACCGGTCTGCCGATGTTCTGGCCAGTGCCGACCGCGCTGTTGAGCGCGGGCGCGGCGGCCGGTGGCCTGGCGTTGATCAACTCAATGGGGCAGATGGCCGGTTTCCTCAGCCCGTACCTGGTGGGTTGGGTCAAGGACAGCACCGGGTCGACCGATGCGGCGTTGTATCTGCTGGCGGGTGTGATTGTTGGCGGGAGTTTGCTGGCATTGCGCATGACGCGGACGCTGCGCGCGTAATTACGCTTGCGATCTTTTTTTTGCTCATTGATTGCCGCGTCAGTTCTTGCCAATCACAGAAAAATCCCGCAAAAACGCACAGTTTTTTAAAGGATTTTTACCAATGAGCTCGATTCTCGATCTGGAGATCTTCGTCCGCGTTGCCGACTCCGGCAGTATCTCCGCCGCTGCCCGCGCGCTGGAACTGACGCCGGCCGCTGCCAGCATTGCACTGAAGAGGCTGGAAACCCGCCTCGGAATCCGCCTGCTCGCGCGCTCCACCCGCAGCATGCGCCTGACCGAAGAAGGTCGGCGCTATCTCGACAGCGTACGCATTGCCTTGTCTGCCCTGGCCGAAGGCGAACAAGCGCTCAAGCAACACGGCGAAGGCCTCAGCGGGGTGCTGCAACTGGCGGCGCCGTCGGATTTCGGGCGCAACGTATTATTGGCATGGCTGGATGATTTCAAACGCGAACACCCGAATATTCAATTGCAACTGCTGCTCAACGATCGGCACGCCGATCTGTTTCGCGAAACGGTGGATGTCGCGCTGCGCTTCGGCGTGCCCAGCGACTCGACGCTGGTGGCGCTGCCGATTCTGCCGGCGCATCGACGGGTAGCCTGCGCCAGCCCGGACTATCTGGCTCGCCATGGTACCCCGCAACATCCCGGCGAACTGAACGAGCACAGCGCCCTGCTCTATTTGCGCAACGGCCGGCCTTACAACACCTGGCGCTTCAGTCGCGAGGACGAAAACGCTGGAAGTTGAAGTCCACGGTGACTATCTCAGCGATGACGGCGAAGTCGCGCGGCGCTGGGCGCTGGCCGGGCATGGCATTGCCTACAAGGCGTGGCTGGACATCGCCGAGGACGTGCGCAGCGGACGCCTGCGGACGCTGTTCGATGACTGGCATGGCGAGAGCGTGCCGTTCAATCTGCTCTGCCCGCATCGGGTGCAAGTGTCCGAGCGCGTTCGGGTGCTGCAGGCGTTTTTTGCAAATGCGTTGCGCGGCACTCAGCCGATAATTCACTTTGCCCCGTCGGACGCTTCTGGTATTTGATGGAAGCTTTCCCACCGATAAAAGGATTTCGGCATGAGCTATCGCACACTGGGGCACTCGGGGTTGCAGGTGTCCACCCTCACCCTCGGCACGATGATGTTTGGCGAGCAGACCAGCGCTGAAGACTCACTGCGCATCATCGACAAGGCCTGGGATCAGGGCATCAATTTCATCGACACCGCCGACGTCTACACCAACGGCCGCTCGGAAGAAATCGTCGGCGAAGCGATTGCCCGCCATCGTCACGAATGGGTGTTGGCCACCAAGGTCGGTTTCGGCCCGGTGGATGGCCTGCCGAACCGCAGCGGCTTGAGCCGCAAACACATCTTCAACGGTCTGGAAGCCAGCCTCACGCGCCTGGGTACCGACTATCTCGACATCTATTACCTGCACCGCGAAGACCACAACACGCCGCTGGAAGTCAGCGTGTCGGCGATTGGTGATCTGATTCGCCAGGGCAAGATTCGTTACTGGGGCCTGTCGAACTATCGCGGCTGGCGCATCGCCGAGGTGATTCGCATCGCTGACAAGCTCGGGATCGACCGCCCGGTGATCAGCCAGCCGCTGTACAACATCGTCAACCGCCAGGCCGAGACCGAACAGATCACCGCCGCGCAGACCTATGGCCTCGGCGTGGTGCCTTACAGCCCGCTGGCCCGCGGCGTGCTCAGCGGCAAATATGCACCCGATGTCACGCCGGATGCCAACAGCCGCGCCGGGCGTCAGGACAAACGCATTCTGGAAACCGAATGGCGGGTTGAATCGCTGCGCATTGCTCAGCAGATCCAGCAGTACACCCAAGGCCGTGGCGTGGGCATGGTCGAATTCGCGATTGCCTGGGTGCTGAACAACAGTGCGGTGACTTCGGCGATCGTCGGGCCGCGCACCGAGCAGCAGTGGGACGCTTACACCAAGGCGCAGGCGGTGCAGATCACGGCGGAAGATGAAGCGTTTATCGACTCGCTGGTGACTCCGGGGCACGCGTCGACACCGGGGTTCAACGATGTGAGCCATTTTGTGTCGGGCCGTAAACCGCGTCAGGCCTGAAAGCCTCACAAGCCGGGCATCAGCGGCGTCAGCAGATTACGAGGGCAACACAAATCCATTGTGGGAGCGAGCCTGCTCGCGAAGAGGCCGGCACATTCAACATCTGCGTTGTCTGGCACACCGCTTTCGCGAGCAGGCTCGCTCCC
>NZ_JABULD010000493.1:0-2462 GCF_014060985.1 Pseudomonas sp. MD195_PC81_125 | reverse complement strand
ATCGTCGGCCCGAGCGGGTTGTGCTGGTTGTCGAAATTCTTGCCCAGCAACACGTTGAGCCGCGCAGTCAGTTGATCGAGGGCAAAGCCGTCACGCTTGAGCACCCGACCGACCATGGTCTCGACCGCTACATTGCGCTCCATGTCGTCGGTCCGCGGTGCCGACTCTTCGAACATCAACGAATCGGGCAACGTGTGCTGAACGGGGTCGTACTGGATGAGGGCGACGAAGGCTTCGAAAAATTGTTCGAGAAAACCGCGCTCGATGTTTTTGCGTTTGAGGCGCAGGTCGCGCATGGCTTCGAAAAAGATGTTCTGTTCGACATCGTTGCGCGCCCGGTCGGCCATTTCGAACAGGGTGTCGTCGGCGTTATCGAACAACTCCTGCAAACCATGGCGCAGTTGCTGGGCCGCCTTGTCGCGGACCTGAAGCAGAATCACAGGCAGGCGGGCGAGCGGCGAGTGATTCGCCTGATCGGTAGCGGCCTTGTGCAAAGGCACTACATTCCCGTCGTTGTGCATCCAAGCCTCCTGAAACGGTGATTCCACTGGGCAGATACCGCGCGATTCCCTGTGGGAGCGGGCTTGCTCTCACATCAGCGTCAAAGCCATGACGTCAAATGCAAGGCGGATTATCTTGCAAAACTTGTCGCGGGCGCTATAGCCATCAGGGTTTCCCCTATGCCTGCAACACCTTCCAGTGACCACGAGAAGCATTGCTTTGCTCACAGAAAATCGACCAGTTGCCGTCTGCCACGCGCGTTCTCGTCTTGGGTTGGCTCTCGCCATGCCCCTATAATCGGCGCACTTAGTTTGTGGAGCCCGTTATGCCGAATCTACGTCTCGCCGATCTGACCGCCGAAATCGAAGCCAACGTGCGCCGTGCGTTGCTCGAAGACGTCGGCAGCGGCGACATCACCGCGCAACTGATCCCGGCCGAACGTCTGGCCAAAGCCACCATCATTACTCGCGATGAGGCCGTCATCTGCGGCACGGCGTGGGTCGACACGGTGTTTCGCCAGCTCGATCCGCGGGTCGCGGTGCATTGGCAGGTGCGGGATGGCGAACGGGTCAAACCCAATCAGCCGTTGTTTCACCTGGAGGGCCCGGCGCGTTCACTGCTGACGGGCGAGCGCAGCGCGCTGAACTTCCTGCAACTGCTGTCCGGCGTGGCGACGCGTGCGCAGTACCTGGCGGACTTCGTGGCCCAGACCCAGGTCAAGCTGCTGGATACCCGCAAGACCCTGCCGGGCCTGCGTCTGGCGCAGAAATACGCAGTGACCTGCGGCGGCTGCCACAACCACCGCATCGGCCTCTACGACGCGTTTCTGATCAAGGAAAACCACATCGCCGCCAGCGGCGGCATCGCGCAGGCCATCGCCGCCGCGCACAAGATCGCGCCGGGCAAACCGGTGGAAGTCGAAGTGGAAAGCCTGGAAGAGCTGAAAGAAGCGCTGGCAGCCGGCGCCGACATCATCATGCTCGACGAGTTGAGCCTGGACGACATGCGCGAAGCCGTGCGCCTGAACGGCGGCAAGGCCAAACTGGAAGCCAGTGGCGGCATCAACGAAAGCACGCTGCTGCCGATCGCCGAGACCGGGGTCGATTACATCTCGATCGGTGCGATGACCAAGGATGTGAAGGCAGTGGACCTGTCGATGCGCCTGAGCATCTGAGTTGGCCACGCAATAAAAAAACGCCAGCCCTTTCGAGGCTGGCGTTTTTGTTTCAATCTTCGATTTCATTCAGTTCAAGGTATTCCGACAAGTCCATCCCCAAAGCCTCCGCAACTTCCTGATGAACTTCCAGACGCATGGCTTTGAGCTCCTCCGGAGTCTCAGCAACGAACTCAAGCACCAGTTCCCAAGGCTCTAACCCGCGTGAAGCGGCTTCATCCTCGAATGCCCATTGCGCCTGCTGCTTTTGTTCGGACGCATCCAGGGCACTGATTTCTTCCTGTAAGGAGGGAGTCGCTGCCAAATACTTCTCTAGCGCTACATCAATTCTTTGCTCTTTAGGGATCATGTCGTTCTCGCTGATCATAAGAATGGAAGATGGATGTGGATCATCAAGGATCTCTCTGACGCGGACTGTCCGGCCTTCGGAACCATTCGGGATCACCTGAAAACTGCTGGGCGATGCTCATGCAGGCACCGAATATAGGACGTTTGCATGACGAATTACACGGCTCTTTACATCTCTTGCACAAAAACTTGACCTGCGGAACATAAATCCGGATTTTGAGTCGTAGCGATGTGCCACTTCGGCACTCACTCTTGCTGTTCACAAGGAAAACCAGTGATGCGCAGCTTTTCGAAGAATTGTTCCGTTGTGTCTGCCAGTGCCTTGCTCGCCGCCATGATGTTGCCGGCCAGCGCCATGGCGCTTGAATTGAGCAACAGCAGCTCATCCTATGGCGACAAGGTTTCGCTGATTCACAATGACTACGGCAAGGATGTTGTC
>NZ_JABULD010000598.1:0-1887 GCF_014060985.1 Pseudomonas sp. MD195_PC81_125 | reverse complement strand
CAGTGATCTGAGGCGTTCACAAAAACCTGTGGGGAGCTGGCTTGCCAGCGATGCGGCCCGCAAGAGCAACACATTACTCAGACAAAAATAAACCGGCCCTCGAGCCGGTTTATTTGTTTTTCACGCCGCTTTATTTATCTGCGCCTGTCTCACCACCGCCGCCAGTCGCTTCAACCCTTCATCCAGTCGCGCCGAGTCGATGTGGCTGAAGTTCAAACGCAGGTGCCCAAGGTTTTTATCCGGTTCGGGAAAAAACGGCTCGCCCGGCATGAACGCCACATCATTGGCCAGCGCCTCGTTGAGCAGCGTTCGCGTATCCAGCGGTTGCTTCAGCGTCAGCCAGAAAAACAGCCCGCCCTGCGGGGCGTTCCAGTCCGCCAGATCAGAGAAATGCGTTTCCAGCGCCGTTTGAAACGCATCGCGGCGCTGCCGGTAGAAGCCACGCAACTCACCCAAGTGCTGCTGATATTTTTCACTGCCAATCCATTGCAGCGCCTGCCACTGGCCGATGCGGTTGGTGTGCAGATCCGCCGATTGCTTGAGCTTGAGCAGGTGCGGAAACAGGTCCGGGCTGGCGATCAGGTAGCCGACGCGCAAACCCGGGAGCAAGGTTTTCGACACGGTGCCGGTGTAGATCCAGCTGGCTTTCTTCAAACGCCCGGCAATCGGTTTGGCGCTGCCGCCATCGAAAGTCAGTTCGCGATACGGCTCGTCTTCGATCAGGGTAACGCCGAATTCATCCAGCAATGCGGCGACCGCAGCGCGCTTGGCTTCGCTGTAGCGCACGGCGGATGGATTCTGAAATGTCGGGATCAGATAGATGAATGCCGGGCGGTGTTGCTCAAGACGACTGCGCAGTTGAGCCAGGTTCGGGCCGTCGGACTCTTGCGGCACGGTCAGGCAATCGGCGCCGAACAGCTGGAAGATCTGCAACGCGGCCAGGTAGGTCGGAGCTTCCAGAAGAATTTCGGTGCCCCTGTCGATGTACAACTTGGCGGCCAGATCCAGTGTCTGCTGGGAGCCGCTGACCACCAGCACCTGACTCGCCGTGCACGCCAGACCCAACGCTTGCGCCTGCGCCGCCAGCGCTTCACGCAGCGCCGGCTCGCCTTCGCTCATGCCGTATTGGCCGAGGGACAGCGGCATGTCGGCCCATTCGACTTTCGGCAGCATGGCTTCAGCAGGCAAGCCACCGGCAAACGACATCACCTCCGGGCGCTGGGCGGCGGCGAGGATTTCACGGATCAGAGAACTTTTAAGGCGCGAAACACGTTCGGAAAAAGCCATGGGAGTCACCGGTAGCGAGGGCTGGAGAAAATGAGTCAAACTGGTTGACTGAAACTACGACAGCTTGAGCGAGTACGTCAACATGCTTGACCTTAAAAACCCCGCCAGCCAGCAGCAGGCGATGGAAGCGTTTTTCTTCGGCTATCAGGCGTTCACCGCCAAGGCCGACGAAATGCTCGAACGTCGCGGCCTGTCCCGGGTGCATCAGCGGATTGTGTTTTTCATCGCGCGTTATCCGAATTTGAGTGTGAAGGAATTGCTGGGATTGCTCGGCGTGAGCAAACAGGCGCTGAACATGCCGCTGCGCCAGTTGCAGGAAATGCACCTGGTGGACAGCGTGGCGTCGGAGGCGGACAAGCGTAAGCGCTTGCTGGAGCTGACCGTAGAGGGTGCGAAGTTCGAGCAGGCGTTGCGCCGTGAGCAGGTGAAGTTGCTCGAGCGGGTGTTTGCCGAGGCTGGGGAAGCGGCGGTGAATGGGTGGTTGGCGGTGAACATGGCGCTTGGGAGCACTCAGTCACATCTTGATTGACTGATCCGGCCTGATCGCTGGCAAGCCAGCTCCCGCAGTGATCGGTGGTGTACACAAAACCTGTGGGAGCT
>NZ_JABULD010000030.1:0-12157 GCF_014060985.1 Pseudomonas sp. MD195_PC81_125 | reverse complement strand
CTCCCACAGGGGGATTTGTGTACGACATAAATCCAGTGTGGGAGCGAGCTTGCTCGCGAAGACGTCAGCCAGGACGATGCATTACTTTCCGGTAAACTCCGGCGCGCGCTTGGCCACAAACGCCGCCATCCCTTCCTTCTGATCCTGCGTGGCAAACGCCGCGTGGAACACCCGGCGCTCGAAACGCACGCCTTCAGCTAGGTTGACCTCAAACGCACGGTTGACGCTTTCCTTGACCATCATCGCAATCGGTAGCGATTTACTGGCGATCACGGCGGCGACCTTCAGCGCCTCGTCGAGCAGCTCATCGCTCGGTACGATCCGCGCAACAATGCCGCAACGTTCGGCCTCCACCGCATCGATCATCCGCCCGCTGAGGCACATGTCCATGGCCTTGGCCTTGCCCACGGCGCGGGTCAGGCGCTGAGTGCCGCCCATGCCCGGGAGCACACCGAGGTTGATTTCCGGTTGACCGAATTTGGCGTTGTCGCCTGCCAGAATGAAGTCGCACATCAACGCCAGTTCACAGCCGCCACCAAGGGCGAAACCGTTGACCGCAGCGATGATCGGCTTGCGACGGTTGGCCACGCGGTCGCTGTCGCTGAACAGGTCGTCCATGTAGATTTGCGGGTAGGTCAGCTCGGCCATTTCCTTGATGTCAGCGCCGGCGGCGAAGGCTTTCTTCGAACCGGTAATGACGATGCAACCGATGTTCGCGTCCGCTTCCAGAGCATCAAGGGCGTGGTTGACTTCACTGACCAGTTGCGCGTTCAACGCGTTCAGCGCCTGCGGACGGTTCAGGGTGATCAGGCCGACGCGGTCGTGGTGTTCCAGCAGAATTGTTTCGTAGCTCATACATGACTCCTGAATTTGTACCCTGTAGGAGCTGCCGCAGGCTGCGATCTTTTTGATCTTGTATTTAACAATCAAAAGCAAAAGATCGCAGCCTCCTACAAAGGGTTGGGGTTAAAGGTTGCGTGAGATGACCATGCGCTGAATGTCGCTGGTGCCTTCGTAGATTTGGCAGACACGCACATCGCGGTAAATGCGTTCCAGCGGGAAGTCGTTGAGGTAACCGTAACCACCCAGCGTCTGCAACGCCATCGAGCAGACCTTCTCGGCCATTTCCGAAGCGAACAGTTTGGCCATCGAAGCCTCAACCAGTGCCGGCTGACCGCTGTCGCGCAGCGCGGCGGCGTAATGCACCATTTGCCGGGCGACGGCGATCTGCGTGGCCATGTCGGCGAGACGGAACGCCACGGCCTGGTGCTCAATGATCGGCTTGCCGAACGTATCGCGCTCGCGGGCGTAATCGCGAGCGGCTTCGAACGCAGCACGGGCCATGCCCACCGCTTGCGACGCGATGCCGACCCGCCCGCCTTCGAGGTTGGCCAAGGCGATCTTGTAGCCTTCGCCCTCCTCACCCAAGCGGTTGGCGACCGGTACTTTGACGTCTTCAAACAGAATCTGGCAGGTGTCCGACGCATGCTGGCCAAGTTTGTCTTCGACCCGTGCGACTTTGTAGCCCGGCGAATCGGTGGGCACGATGAACGCCGTGATGCCGCGCTTGCCGGCACTCGGATCGGTCACCGCAAACACGATCACGATCCCGGCGTTCTGCCCGGACGTGATGAACTGTTTGCAGCCGTTGAGTACATAGTGATCACCTTCCAGACGAGCGCGGGTTTTCAGGCTGCTGGCATCAGAGCCGGCCTGCGGTTCGGTCAAGGCGAAGGCTCCGAGCATGGCGCCGCTGGCCAGCGGTTTGAGGAAGCGCTCGCGCTGGTCGTCGTTGCCGAACTTGAGGATTGGCACGCAGCCGACCGAGTTGTGCACGCTCATGATGGTCGAGCAGGCGCCGTCGCCGGCGGCGATTTCTTCCAGGGCCATGGCGTAGGCCAGGTAGCCGGTGTCACAGCCGCCCCATTGCTCCGGCACGAGCATGCCGAAGAAGCCCAGTTCGGCCATCTCGCCGATGGCTTCCTTGGGGAATCGATGTTCGCGATCCCACTCGGCGGCGAACGGTTTCAGCCGTTCCTCGGCGAATTGCCGGGCCATGTCGCGGATCTGGGTCTGGTCTTCGTTGGGAATCATGGTGAATCCTTAACTTAAATCCGGGTTACACACCACCCCCTGTAGGAGCTGCCGCAGGTGCGATCTTTTGATTTTTGATTTTAAAAACAAGATCAAAAGATCGCAGCCTGCGGCAGCTCCTACAGGGAGTTATGGGCATGGCGCAATACCTGCTCGCGAAGGGCCATAACGCGGTGTATCAGGCCGGCGCCAGAGCGAAGAACGCCTGAATCAGGCGCAACTCCCGCCGCCGCTCCATGCAGCCGATCATGTGCCGGTTCACCAGCCCGTCCCCGACAATCGGCAGCGCCACCACCCGCGGGTCATGACTGACCTCTACCGACGACACCACGCCCACCCCCAGCTCCGCCGCCACCGCCTCGGTCACCGCCTCGCGACTGTCCAGCTCCAGCAACACTCGCGGATGCACCGCCGCCTGATTGCAGGCCTGATCGAAGGTGCGCCGGGTGATCGAACTCGGCTCGCGCAACACCATGATCACCTGATCCAGCTCCTTGAGCCGCACCTCGCCGCTACGCTGCGCCCACGCATGCCCGGCGGGCACCAGCGCGCAGATCCGCGATTCGCTCAAGGCTTGCAGATGCAGGCCCTTGCGCGGTTCGACCTCGGTCAGCACCGCCACGTCCGCGTGTTCCGATAACAGCGCGGCAAGGGTTTCCTGGGCATTGCCCAGACGCAGATTCACCGTGATCCCCGGATACCGCGCGCGCAGGCTGGCAAGCATCGGCATGACCATGTGCGGACCGTCCGCCGCCACTTCCAGACGCCCGGTGAGCAACTGACGATTGGCCTCGAGCAGGGTCTGCGCTTCTTCGGCCAGGCCGAACATGGCGCGGGTGATCGCCGCCAGTTTGGTGCCCTCCTCGGTCAGCTCGACCCGGCGCGCGGTACGGCGCAACAAGGTGATCTGGTAATGCTCCTCCAGCGCCTTGATGTGCCCGGTCACCGCTGGCTGGCTGATGAACAGGCGCGCGGCGGCGCGGGTGAAGCTGCCTTCCCGGGCCACAGCGTCGAAAGCGCGCAGCTGGAACAGATTCATGAATAACCCTCACTGATGGCTGGCATAACAACAAACAATTTGATTGATGACTCGGCGAATTGCAACGTATGCCCCGTAGCTTCATCCCACAGCGCTATCGCGAGGACACACGAATGAGTACTGCCGCACCCATCCTGCTCACTCCCGGCCCGTTGACCACCTCGGCCCGCACCCGCCAGGCAATGCTGGTCGACTGGGGGTCATGGGATGACCGCTTCAATCAACTGACCGCCAGCCTCTGCGAGCAATTGCTGGCGATCCTCAACGGCGCCGCCACTCACCATTGCGTGCCATTGCAGGGCAGCGGCACCTTTGCCGTCGAAGCCGCCATCGGCACCCTGGTGCCACGTGACGGCAAGGTACTGGTGCTGATCAACGGCGCCTACGGCAAGCGTCTGGCGAAAATCTGCGAAGTGCTCGGCCGCTCGTTCAGCACCTTCGAAACCGCCGAAGACGAACCGACCACCGCAGCCGACGTCGACCGCCTGCTGCGCGCCGATGGCGACATCACCCATGTCGCGCTGATCCACTGCGAAACCAGCACCGGCATCCTCAACCCGCTGCCGGAAATCGCTGACGTCGTGCAGCAGCACGGCAAGCGCCTGATCATCGATGCCATGAGCTCGTTCGGTGCGCTGCCGGTGGACGCGCAAAAAGTCCCGTTCGATGCGCTGATCGCCGCCTCGGGCAAGTGCCTGGAAGGCGTGCCGGGGATGGGTTTTGTGTTCGCCCGCAAGGAATCGCTGGCCGCAGCCGCTGGCAACTCGCACTCGCTGGCGATGGACCTGTATGACCAGCACACCTATATGCAGAAGACCGGTCAATGGCGCTTCACCCCGCCGACCCACGTGGTCGCGGCGCTGCACGAAGCGTTGCTGCAATACAACGAAGAAGGTGGCCTGCCCGCTCGCCATGCGCGCTACGCCGCCAACTGTCAGGCACTGATGGACGAGATGGGCAAACTCGGCCTGCGCAGCTTCCTGCCGGCGGCGATCCAGGCGCCGATCATCGCCACCTTCCATGCCCCGCGAGACCCGCGCTACCAGTTCAAGGACTTCTACGAACGGGTCAAGGCCAAGGGTTACATCCTCTACCCCGGCAAGCTGACCCAGGTGGAAACCTTCCGCGTCGGCTGCATCGGCCACGTCAGTCCGGATGAAATGCGCCAGGCCGTGGCGGCAGTGGGCGAAGTGCTGCGCGAAATGGAAGTCTTAGAAATCTAACCCACACCAGAAATCCCCTGTGGGAGCGAGCCTGCTCGCGAAAACGGTCACACATTCAACATTGATGTCGACTGACACGACGCCTTCGCGAGCAGGCTCGCTCCCACAGTTTTGAATTGCATTGCCAACTCAGGAACTGATTGCCATGAACTACGTAAACCCAAGCAAACTGCAAGCCGCGATCCTCGACTGGGCCGGCACCGTGGTCGATTTCGGCTCGTTCGCGCCAACGCAGATCTTCGTCGAAGCCTTCGCCGAGTTCGACGTTCAGGTGTCCATCGACGAAGCCCGTGGCCCGATGGGCATGGGCAAATGGGACCACATTCGCACCCTGTGCGATCAACCGCAGGTCGCCGAGCGCTATCGCAAAGCATTCGGCCGCACCCCGACCGACGATGACGTGACCGCCATCTACAACCGCTTCATGCCGCTGCAGATCGAAAAGATCGCCGAACACTCGGCGCTGATTCCCGGCGCACTGGAAACCATCGCCCACCTGCGTCAGCAAGGGATCAAGATCGGTTCCTGCTCCGGTTACCCGAAACAGGTGATGGACAAGGTCGTGGCGCTGGCCGCCACCAACGGCTACGTTGCCGACCACGTGGTCGCCACCGACGAAGTGCCAAATGGCCGTCCATGGCCGGCTCAGGCGCTGGCCAACGTGATTGCGCTGGGCATCGATGACGTCGCGGCCTGCGTGAAGATCGACGACACCGTGCCGGGCATTCTCGAAGGTCGTCGCGCCGGGATGTGGACTGTCGCGCTGATCTGTTCGGGCAACGCACTGGGCCTGGACTACGCCGGCTACCGTGCGCTGGGCAGCGACGAACTGGCCAGTGAACGCAAACGCATCCACGCATTGTTCGCCGGTTCCCGTCCGCACTACATGATCGACACCATCAGCGACCTGCCGGAAGTGATTGCCGACATCAACAAGCGCCTGGCCAACGGCGAGATGCCGCAATCGAGCTGATTACGTCTTTTGTCAAAACAACAAAAAACGCCAGGGTCTTCGCGACACTGGCGTTTTTTTATGGCTGCAGCTTTGAGTCAGCGCTTTGAAACTCCGATCAGCCTCAGGCAAATCCGCCAAAGCGGATTACAGTTAAAGCATGCCGTCGCACAAGAACGGCACGTGGCGACTCTGATCTGTGAGGAAACACCGTATGCCGTGGACAAGTTCCGAATCGCGCTACAGCACCGTGTCCGTGCTGCTGCACTGGCTGATGCTGATCCTGTTGATCCTGGTCTATGCCAGCATGGAGTTGCGCGGGATCTTTCCCAAGGGCAGCGGCGGCCGGTCGCTGATTCGCGAAGTGCATTACATGCTTGGCCTGACCGTGTTCGTGCTGGTGTGGTTTCGCCTGGTGGCCCGCAGCATCGGCCCGGCACCGAAAATCTTCCCGGCCTCGCCGCAGTGGCAAACCCTGCTGGCGCGGGTGATGCACTGGCTGTTGTACCTGTTCATGATCAGCATGCCGATCCTCGGCTGGCTGATCACCAGCGCTGAGGGGCACCAGGTGATGTTCTACGGCTTCGATCTGCCGCTGCTGGTCCACGAAGACAAGGCACTGGCCAAACAGGTGGAGCATTGGCACGTACTGATCGGCAACATCGGCTATTGGCTGATCGGCCTGCACGCGCTGGCGGGGCTGTATCACCATTATGTGGTGGGTGATAACACCTTGTTGCGGATGATGCCCAAGCGCGCGCCACGCTGAGGCCCGGTTTTGACCATTGTAGTGAGGGGATTCATCCCCGATGGGCTGCGAAGCGGCCCCAAAACCTGTGCACGCGGTGGATCAGACTCAATGCGTGCTCAATGAGGGGCCGCTGCGCAGCCCATCGGGGATAAATCCCCTCACCACAGGGTTACTCATTCATCCTGTGGTAAATCCTCGCCGCCCTTGCAACCCACCCGTGTGCACGAAGATCAACCGTGTACCTGACGCGAATCCGCCCGCCTCGATCCGCTCCTTGAGCGCCAGCAACGCCTTGCCGGTGTACAGCGGCTCCAGCACAACGCCGCTGCAGCGTTCAATGCTCTCGATGAATGCAAGTAGCTGCGCGTCAACCTTGGCGAAGCCGCCGCGACTGGCGTCGAGCAGCTCGTAGTCGGCAGCAGCGACACCTGCCTCCTGCATAATCGCCGCCACCTGCGGCGCCACGCCATGATCCTCGGGCACCGCCAGTGCGCCATACACGGGATGCGCACCGGCCTCGGCGAGCACCAGCCCTGCCAGCGTCGTCCCGGTGCCGCAGGCCAGCCACCAGCCGTGATAATTGCTCCAGCCCAGGTTGCCCAGTTGCGCGATCACCTGCTCCTTCAACACCTTGCAGCCCAATGCGCCCGCCAATCCGCCACCGCCCTCCGGCACCGCATGAAAATCTGGATACTGCGCCCGCCACGGCTCCCAGAATCCCGGCTCATGCCGCGCCCGATAGCCGCCGAAACCAAGCCAGTGCAGTTGCATGCCGAACGCTTGCAGATCGCTGACCGTCGGCGTTTGCTGTGGATGGCCGCGCAACAGGCCAACCGTTTCGAAGCCAAGACGCTTGCCCGCCGCCGCGAGCGCATGCAGATGATTGGAATGCGCGCCACCGAGGCTGATGACGCCCTGCGCGCCAGCGCGGTCGACGGCCTTGAGATGCTCGACGAGTTTGAACCATTTGTTGCCGCTGATCAGCGGGTCGATCTGATCCAGACGCAGGATCGCGACCTCGATTCCGGCGCGGGTGAGCCAGTCGAGTTCAAGCAATTCGAGGGAGGCTTGGGGCAGCCAGTGGGCGGGAGGAAGAAGCATGGGCGACTGATCGTTCTGGGCTGAGGCCCGCATTCTAGTCGCTCATAAGCAGCCATCGCGAGCAGGCTCACGCCTGCATTGGTTCGATGGTGCTCACCGAATCAGTGAACAACACAAACACTGTGGGAGCGAGCTTGCTCGCGAAAGCGGAGTGTCAGCCAATATATATGTCGACTGACACCACGCCTTCGCGAGCAAGCTCGCTCCCACAGGTTAAGCGGCGTAGCTTAGAGCTCAGCGGCCAGACGCGACCCCTGATTGATCGCGCGCTTGGCATCCAGCTCCGCCGCCACGTCGGCACCACCGATCAGGTGCACGTTCTGCCCCGCCGCGACCAGACCTTCCTGCAGATCGCGCAGTGGATCCTGGCCGGCGCAGATCACGATGTTGTCCACCGCCAGCACTTGCGGCTCGCCGGTTTCGCCGATGCGGATGTGCAGGCCTTCGTCGTCGATCTTCAGGTATTCGACGCTGTTGAGCATCTGCACCTGCTTGTTCTTCAGACCGGTGCGGTGAATCCAGCCGGTGGTTTTACCCAGACCATCACCGACCTTGGATTTTTTGCGCTGCAACAGGAACACTTCACGAGCCGGAGCGTGCGGCGCGGCCTTGATCCCGGCCACGCCACCGCGCGCTTGCAGGTTCGTGTCGATGCCCCACTCTTTCCAGAACGCGGTGCGATCCAGACTGGTGGCCACGCCTTGGTGCACAAGGAATTCCGAGACATCGAAACCGATGCCGCCCGCGCCGATCACCGCCACGCGCTTGCCCACCGGTTTGCGCTCAAGAATCACGTCCAGGTAACTCAGCACCTTGGCGTTGTCGACGCCAGGAATTGCCGGCACACGCGGCGCGATGCCGGTGGCGAGGATGATGTCGTCGTAACCGCCTTCAACCAGTTTCGCCACGTCGACGCGGGTGTTCAGGCACACCTCGACATTCGTCGTCTGCAACTTGCGCTTGAAGTAACGCAGGGTTTCGAAGAACTCTTCCTTGCCCGGCACCCGTTTGGCGATGTTGAACTGGCCGCCAATTTCGCTGGCCGAATCGAACAACGTCACCTGATGTCCGCGCTCGGCGGCCACGGTCGCAGCGGACAGACCGGCAGGGCCGGCACCGACCACAGCGATCTTCTTGATCTGCTGTACCGGCAGATAGTTGAGCTCGGTTTCATGGCAGGCACGCGGGTTGACCAGGCAACTGGTGAGCTTGCCGCCGAAGGTGTGGTCGAGGCACGCCTGGTTGCAACCGATGCAGGTGTTGATTTCGTCGGCGCGGCCTTCTGCAGCCTTGTTGACGAAGTCAGGATCGGCGAGGAACGGCCGCGCCATCGAGACCATGTCGGCATCGCCTTCAGCGAGGATCTGCTCGGCGATTTCCGGGGTGTTGATGCGGTTGGTGGTGATCAGCGGAATGTTCACCGACCCGCGCAGTTTGGCGGTGACCTTGCTGAACGCCGCGCGCGGCACCTTGGTGGCGATGGTCGGGATCCGCGCTTCGTGCCAGCCGATGCCGGTGTTGATGAGGGTTGCGCCAGCCTGCTCGATGGCTTTGGCCAGGGTCACGATCTCATCCCAGGTGCTGCCGCCCTCGACCAGATCGAGCATCGACAAACGGAAGATGATGATGAAGTTCGGGCCGACCGCTTCACGTACACGACGAACGATTTCCACCGGCAGGCGCATACGGTTTTCGTAGCTGCCACCCCAGCGGTCGGTGCGGTGGTTGGTGTGCGCGGCGAGGAACTGGTTAATGAAGTAACCTTCCGAGCCCATGATTTCCACGCCATCGTACTCGGCGGTCTGCGCCAGTACCGAGCAGGTGACGAAATCGCTGATCTGTTTCTCGATGCCGTCCTCGTCCAGTTCTTTGGGCTTGAACGGGTTGATCGGCGCCTGAATCGCGCTTGGTGCAACCTGTTTCGGACTGTAGGCATAGCGCCCGGCGTGGAGGATCTGCATGCAGATCTTGCCGCCAGCCTCGTGCACCGCGCGGGTGACGATGCGGTGCTTGAGCGCTTCTTCCTCGGTGGTCAGCTTGGCTGCGCCGGAGTACACGCCACCCTCGTCGTTCGGGCCGATACCGCCGGTGACCATCAGGCCGACGCCGCCACGAGCACGTTCGGCGAAGTACGCCGCCATGCGTTCGAAGCCACCCGGTTTTTCTTCAAGGCCAGTGTGCATCGAGCCCATCAGGGTGCGGTTGCGCAGCGTGGTGAATCCCAGGTCCAACGGGGCCAACAGGTGCGGGTAATGAGCGGCGGTCATCGGTAACTCCACAACGAGCGATCACGGAAATTGCGGGAGCTCTGCGTCCCCCGTCAGTCATGTTCGACAGACTAAGAGTCGCACTGCTGTCACTCAATGACCGAAACTGACAACTTATTGATCCAAATGCGCAGCGCCCCTTGGCAAGCGCAGGCATGCGCCCTACCCTAGTCGCCACACCCTGTATCCGGTTGTTGTTGGTTTTCATGCGCAAACTTCTGTACCTGTTTTTCTCCATGGCCATCGTTGCCGCCCTGACCACCTACGCCATGTGGGCGGCGGACCGGCCGGCGGGACATTACCTGTCGGACCTGCGCATCAAACTGGCGGTCGATCAGGGCACGCCTGGCGACCGTGGCAACTTGCTGGGTATCCAGCCGGAACTGTTCCCCACCGACTACCAAAGCCCGGAGCGCCTGCACCGCAAACTCGCGGCCTATTTGCAGCAAGCGCAGGATCAGGGCCTGCTGAATGAAAAAACCGTGGTGGTGCTGCCCGAGCATATCGGTACCTGGCTGATGATCAGCGGCGAGAAAGACGAGCTGTACCAGGCGCCGACCCTGGTCGAAGCGATGAACTGGCTGGCGGCGAGCAATCCGTTGCTCTTCGCCCGCGCCTGGCTTACTGCCAAGGGCGACAATCGCCTCGACGACGCGCACTTGCGGATGAAGTCCAAAGCCATGGCCAAGGATTACCAGGCACTGTTTGGTGGGCTGGCCAAGGAATTCCGCGTGACGCTGGTGGCCGGCTCCATCATCCTGCCCGAACCCAGCATTCGTGATGGCCAGCTCAAGCCCGGTAGCGGCGCGCTGTTCAACAGCAGTGTGGTGTTTGGCCGTGATGGTGTACCGCTGGGCCAGCCCCAGCGGCAAATGCACCCGATCTTCGAACAGCGCGATGTGATCGAGGGCGAAGACGCCCACGCGATCAACGTGGTCGACACGCCGGCCGGACGCCTGGGCGTGCTGATCGGCAGCGACAGCTGGTACCCGGACAACTATCGCCAACTCGACGAGCAAGGCGCGCAACTGGTAGCGGTGCCGGCCTTCGTCGTGGGTCACGGTGCGTGGAATCAGCCGTGGGCCGGTTATAAGGGTTCAAGTACACCGGGTTCGGTCAGCCTCAAGCCCGGGGAAATCAGTGAAGGTCAGGCCTGGCATCGCCTGACGCTCACCGCACAGCCGCCGAGCAGCCGTGCGATCGCCGGCATGAGCGTGTTCCTGCGTGGGCAGTTCTGGGACAAGCCCGGCTCGGGGCAAAGTTTCCTCAGCAGCAACGGCCAGCAATTCGCCGATGGCGAAGCCCGCGGCGCACGTCTGCTGAACATCTGGTTGTAAGCCATGAAACCGCTGCCGATGCGCCTTGGGGATCTGTCGGTAGGTTTCGTGCACAGCCTGGCCGATGCCGTGCGCAGCCATGGCGTCGAGCCGCAACCACTGCTCGAACAATACGGCCTGGACGCGGCGCGACTGGCCGAAGCCGGTGCGCGGCTGTCGATCCCGCGCTACATGCGGCTGGGGCACAGCGCGATTCAGTTGACTGGCGATTCGGCGTTGGGTCTGCGCATGGGCCAGCTCAGCCGCTTGAGTCAGGCCGGGCTCGCCGGGGTCACCGCCGCACAGGCACCGACCGTGCGCGAAGCGGCCCGTTGCCTGATCCGCTTCGAGCCGCTGTACGGTTCCAACTATCGCGGACAGTCGAGCTTTCACGAGGATGCCCATGGCGCGTGGCTGCGCTTCTACTCGATCAGCCCGTACAACGCCTATAACCGCTTTGTGGTGGATTCGATCATTGCCGGCTGGCTGCATCAGCTGTCCAGCGTCAGCCGCGAGCCGTTGCGCGCCGAGCGCATCGACATCGAATTTGACGAGCCGGACTATCGCGACGCCTATAGCGTGCTGGGCGATTGCCCGATCCAGTTTGGCGCCGAACGCAATCAACTGCGCTTGAGCCTCGCCAGCCTCGCTCTGCGCAACCCGGAACACTGCCCGAGCACCTGGAAACACTTGCTTGCGTTGTGTGAACGGGAACTGGAGCAATTGACCCGCACCCGCAGCCTGCGCGAACGCATCACACAGTTGTTGGGGCCGTTGCTCAATGGTGGCCGGGAACCCGATCTGGAAGAAGTGGCGGCGCGCCTGAAGCTGCCGACCTGGACCTT
Source organism: Pseudomonas sp. MD195_PC81_125 (assembly GCF_014060985.1). NCBI lineage: Bacteria > Pseudomonadati > Pseudomonadota > Gammaproteobacteria > Pseudomonadales > Pseudomonadaceae > Pseudomonas > Pseudomonas sp. MD195_PC81_125. The sequence goes on along the minus strand of NZ_JABULD010000030.1, from coordinate 569 downwards.
GCGGCGCAAACTGGCCGAGGAAGGCACACAGTTTCGCGCCATACTCAACGACACCCGCCGCGACCTGGCAATGACCTACATCCGCGATACCGAACTGGCGTTCGGCGAGATCGCCTATCTGCTGGGCTTTGCTTCAGCCGAGGCGTTTCAACGCGCCTTCAAGCGCTGGAGCGGCCAGACCCCGGGCGAGTTTCGCCGCAGTCACCGCAAAACCGCCTGACGCCTTACAACTCGGTGGCGTCTTCGGCCGGTTCTGGCTGATCGAGTTCATACGCCTGATATTCGAGCAGTTCTTCTTGATAATCGTCCATCGTCTCATCCCCCTACCGCCCGCTAAAAAACAGCCCGGTCAAATGACCAGTGCCTCGAGCGTATCGTGCCCGTATGAAGGGAACGTGACATCCCGCCTTCATGAATAAAACGTAGCAGGTGGTCAGGAATTTATCGCTGGAATTTTGTCCGGGGAATGTAACGGGATTTGAGTGCGCCACAAAACAAATGTGGGAGCGAGCACCCCGCTCCCACAGCAGAGCCCCGCGCGGCTCACTGCATCGCCGGAATCGGCTCCG